>CAZMNL010000134.1:0-1493 GCA_964567525.1 uncultured Anaerolineaceae bacterium | reverse complement strand
AGATCGTTGATCTCCTGCTGGAAAATATCCAGTTCGCCCAGTTCATGCTGGATCACGCGCATCTGCTCGCGCAGGAACATTTCCCGCTGCCCCCGATCCACTTCCTGCCGCACCTGCGAATGGATGCTGACTTCCAGCTCCAGCATATCCAGTTCGCGGCCCAGCAGCACATCGACCCGCCGCAGCCGCGCCACCGGATCGAACAGTCCCAGGAGCGACTGGCGCTCCTCCAGCGTCAGATTCAGCACGGAAGCGACCACATCCGCCAACACACCGGGCTGCTCGACATTCAGCGCGTAAATATACGCTTCTTCGGGAAGCTGTGGGCTAAGCCGCACACACTTCTGAAACAAATTCAATGTAGCCCGCATCAGGGCCGTGATTTCACTGGAATCCGCTGCGGGGTCCACCGCAGGGCGTGCTTTCACACGGAAATATGGCTCTGATTGGATGAACTCCACGATCTCGACCCGGCGGCGGCCCTGCGCCAATACGCTTGTGCTGCCGTCCGGCAGATGCATCAAACGCCCCAGGGCCATTTCGGTCCCCACTGTGTGAAAGTCGGTGGTTTTCAGCGACCCCGATGCAGTATCACGCAGCAGCACGCCCAGCACCGTTTCCTGGCTGGTCTGCGCGGCACCGATCGCGCCGATGTCCTTCTCGCGCGGGACCATCAGCGGTGCAACCATCGTCGGAAATACCACCAGGTCATCAAGCGGAATCAATACCCGTTCGATCAAGCCATCGTCATCCGGTTCCGCGTCCTGAATGACATAAAAATCGTTGATACCGTGTCCGATCATGTGAATTATCGCAAATCCTGAACGCTGCTTTTAACGTTCAAACAAGGGCGGAGTCCGCAGAACAGGCTGCGCTGCGACATGGCCCAGCGGTAGATTTAATATCGAACGCACTTCGCCCACCACAAACAATGAACCGGTGGCACAGATCAGGCCATCCGTACCGGCATGTACAGCCGCCTGTTGTAACGCCGTGCGGATATCCGGCGTCTGGATGACCATCCCGGTATAACCACACTCACGTGCGATGGCTTCCACCGTTTCAGTAGACAGTGCGCGGGGGTGTGCCGCCTGTGTCGTAACCAGCACGTCAACCAACGGCAGCAGCGCATCAAATATCCCGCGCACATCCTTGTCCGCAGATACGCCAAACAGCAGCACCAACGGGCGCTGGGTAAACCGTTCGTACAACGTGGTGTGCAAATGCCCCGCTGAGTCTGCGTTATGGGCCGCATCCAGCACCAGCAGCGGTTCGCCGGGCAGCACTTCCAGACGCCCCGGCCAATCCACCTGGGTCAGCCCCGCCCGAATACCGTCATCGGTAAGCGCGACTCCAGCCGCGCGCGCATGGTCAAGCGTCGCCAGCGCAACCGTAGCATTGATCACCTGGTGCTTGCCCAGCAGCACCGTGTGATAGGGCTGCATAGTTTCACCAGCACGCCCGGCGGTAAAGTCTTCGCCATCTGTCGTATT
>CAZMNL010000133.1:0-7528 GCA_964567525.1 uncultured Anaerolineaceae bacterium | reverse complement strand
ATTCGGTGCCCCCTATTTTACCCTATTTCGACCAACCTTTTTTCAGAGGACTCATATAACGGCAAGGAGCGTTTACGATAGTGGCCTTTAAAAACATCCATTTTGTGATTAACCCCGCTGCGGGCCAGCCCCAACCGATCCTGCACACGCTGAATAACGTGCTTCACCCGCATGAGGTGCATTGGAGCGTATCGCTCACGCGCGGGGATGGCAGCGGGCAGGTGCAGGCGCAGGAAGCTGTCGAAGCGGGCGCAGACCTGATCGTCGCCTATGGCGGTGATGGCACGGTCAAAGACGTGGTGAACGGATTGATCGGCGGGGATGTTCCCCTGGCGATTCTGCACGGTGGCACGGGGAATGCGCTGGCATATGAACTCAATATCCCCGCCGATCTCGCGCAGGCAACTGCGCTGATCGTGGACGAGCACAACATGCGCGGCATAGACGTTGGGAAAGTCGCCCGCGAAGATCAAGCACAGGAACCAGGGTATTTTGTGCTGCGTACCGGTGTAGGGCTGCAAACGGATATCGCGGCCTCGGCCACGCGCGAATTTAAAGATCGCTTTGGCAACCTCGCCTATGTGATGGCTAGCCTGCGGTCGCTGTCCGACTCTGAGCCGGTAGAATATCACCTCACGATTGACGGCGAAAGCGTCGCAGTTGAGGGCTTGATGTGTATGATCACGAACTCCGCCTCGATTGGCGGGCCGCAAAGCTTTCACTTCGCGTCAGATGTCGATCCGTGCGATGGAATGCTGGATGTCCTTGTGCTCGATGCCAGCTTCGAAGCCATGTTGAACAGCATTCTCGAAGCCGACCGCGCGCTATTTGTGCAGCGCTGGAAAGGCCGCATCATCACGGTAGAAACCGCGTCACCGCTGCCGCTCACGCTCGATGGTGAGGATTTCGGACAAACGCCGGTTACCGTGCAGGTTGTTCCCCAGGCGGTGCAGGTAGTGGTCCCGCAATCCAATTCAGAAATCGAATAAGGATACAAGGCATGGTAAAGGTATTTCGAGCGATTGTTGAATTCTTCCGCATTTTGAAGCGACGTTTCCAAACGCAAGGGCTGCGCACCACGTTGCAATGGCTCTGGCATGTCGGTATGGCAAAGCTCACCGGGCGGGTATCGCTGCGCTACAGCCGCATCACGCCCCATCTTTACATTGGTCCGCAATTTGGGCGGCGCGGCAAACCGGCTTTTGAGCGCGCGGGCATTGACGCCAGCGTGAGCCTGCGCGCTGAGTTTGACGACCGCGCGCGCGGCCTGGCCCTGGCGGAATACAGTTATCTGCCCACCGAAGACAATACGGCCCCGACGATGGAGCATCTTGAAGAGGGCGTGACATTTATCCGCCGGATCATCGATAAGGGAGGTAATGTCTACGTGCATTGTGGAAGCGGCGTAGGCCGTGCGCCCACGATGGCGGCGGCTTACCTTGTATCAGAGGGTCTTACGCTCGATGAGGCTATCGCCCGCATTCAGGAAGTCCGGCCCTTTGTGCGCATTCTGCCGGTGCAGATCGAGCGACTCCGTGAGTACGAGCAGCACATTCACGCGGCAGGGTGAAGGGGACCGCTTACTCGCTTGCTGCCTGAGCAATTTCCGGTCCCCAGAAATCGGTATACTGCCCGGCCTGCATCAGCAGCGCTTCGATGAAGAAATAATCTCCACAAATGAAGTATGCATTAACCCCCCACTGCTTATGCGCATGGTAGGTTCCGCCGCGCAGTAAGCCCTGCGCGTCCGGCGCAGTTTCAAGGTGCGTTTGCACCAACGCACTAAGCAGGGTTTCGGCGTGCGCGCGGATCACGTCCCGACGTTCCCCGGACAGGCATTGCGCGAGACGGAACATCCCGGCGGCAGCGATAGCCCCGGCGGATGTGTCGGGATAGTGCGAGGCATCGGCTGGCAGGCGTAAATCCCAGGTAGGCACGCCATCCGGCGGCAGTTCGGTCATAAACCGCTCGGCGGCGTGGTAGGCAATATCGCGGTACTGCGGGGCATCGCACCACGCATCGGCAGCGGCGAAACCATAGATCGTCCACGCCTGTCCGCGCGCCCACAGCGAATCATCAGCGTAACCCTGGTGAGTGCGTGGCCCGACCGGTTCGCCGGTTTGCTGGTTGAAGAAAAAGGTGTGGTACGAACCGCCATCTTCTCGCACCAGGTAACGCGCGGTCGTGTCGCAGTGCTGGCGCGCAACGGATTCGAAACGGGCTTCGCCGGTCTGCGCCGCCGCCCAGAACAGCAGTGGTACGTTCATCATCGTGTCGATGATCGCGCGCCCGCCTTCCTCCTGATCCCCGACCGCACCCCACGCCTGGATATACTGCCCTGCCGGGCGAAACCGGTCAGCGAGCGTGTGAGCGGCGCGCAGCGCCAGGTTGCGGTGAGCATTTGCCCGCGTGAACTGCCACGCCGGACGCGCGCTCAAGGTGAACAGAAAACCCAGGTCGTGCGTGATGTGAATTTGCTCATCCAGGCGACGCTCGAAACCGGGCAGCAATTTGAGCGCATGATCCTTGAAGGCCGCATCACCGCTGGTGGCGTAGGCGTGCCACAGCAGCCCGGTCCAGAAGCCGCTGAG
The DNA here is from genome assembly GCA_964567525.1 of uncultured Anaerolineaceae bacterium. Classification (GTDB taxonomy): domain Bacteria; phylum Chloroflexota; class Anaerolineae; order Aggregatilineales; family Aggregatilineaceae; genus CAYRNY01. The sequence goes on along the minus strand of CAZMNL010000133.1, from coordinate 4,937 downwards.
CCAGTGCGTATTTTCGCTTAGCTCGTACCGCGTGCCCTGGCCGACCGTTGGGAACTGCACGCCAAAACGCGGCAGATTGCGCTTGATGCGATCCAATAAAACAGCTAGATCAGGCGTTGAAGCGGGCATAAGCATTTTTCCAATGCGCAAAAATACACCGGTAGGTCTTATCTGGTACGGACCGGTTATAACATGCGGTGACAAAATCTGTCAATACGCCGCCGCAGCGCCTTACAGCCCGTCCGCGAAGGCGTCAATCACCGGTTTGATATCGTCCATCATCGGGTACAGGATCGGGCAGGTGACGCCCGCTTCAACGTATTCTTTGACTTTTGCGCGGCACTCATCCGACGTGCCCACCGCCATCAGGTTCCGTACCACGTCATCAGGGATCACTTTGCTGGCGTTGATGTAGTCCTGTTCGGTCGCGGGCCAGCTCATGATCGCCTGCACTTCGGCGAGCAGGTCCTCGCTGACGTTGCTGGCCTTCATGATGTGCGGTTCGGTGGCGAGATAGTACGCGACGAGCTTTTTACCCTCGGCCATCGCCGCCGCCGGATCGTCATCCGACAGGCAGCAAACCAGCAGTTCCGGGCGGTCCACGTCATCGAGCGTCTTACCGGCTTTCTGCGCGCCCGCTTCGACCCGTTGCACAGCCTCGCGGATGTAGTCCACCGATACCACGTAGTTCAGCACCACACCGTCGCAGACCTCGCCCGCCAGTTCGAGCATCTTGGGGCCGGTTGCACCGATGTACAGCGGGATATCGCGCGGTGACGTGTCGCCAAACGCCACATCCAGCCGGATACGGTCCAGGTGGACGAACTCGCCTTCGTAAGTGACTTCTTCCATCGTAAACAACTGCCGCAGCGCCTCGATATGCTCGCGCATGGCTTGCAGCGGCTTACGGCGCTGCGCACCTACCCGGCTGGCGATGGGTTCCCACCACGCGCCGAGTCCGAGCATCACGCGCCCGCGCCCGTCCACTGTGCCGCCGAGTTCCCACATCGTGCTCCATGTCGCGGCGATCACTGCCGGGTTGCGTGTCCAGATCGGCAATACACCCGACCCGATACGCAGGCGTCCGGTATGGGCAAGCAAAGCACTCATCATCACAACGCAGTCACGCGCGAGGCGCGTATCGGCCTGCCAGATTTCGGAGAAACCGCGTTCTTCGGCGTAACGCGCCATCTCCAGTTCGTAACGCATATCGTGCTTGTCCTGCATGTACAGCGCCATTCGCTGCTCAGCCATCACAAAAATCCTTTCGGGTAAGCGTAAAAATCTAGTCGCCCAGGTAATCGCTTAAATTGACCGGCGGATAGGCCACCCGCGCGCCGTAGTCGCGGCGCTCCGGTTTGTAGGTGGCGTCGATGCCGATCTTGGTATGTACGCCGCGCATATCAGCGGTGGGGTCCATCTCGTGCCCCTGTGCGCCGGGCACGGTGAACACATCGCGCGACCAGTCTACCTGGTTGGTCAGCGCCCACAGCACATCTGCGGGATCGTAGATGTTGATCGCGGGGTCCACGACGATCACTTTTTTGATGTTCACATGTGCAGTAAACGCGGCCAGCGCCACGTTTTTCGGCTCGCCGGGGTTGCGTTTATCAAGCTGCACGATGGCAGCGAACCCGTTGCCATAGGGGGGAATATGCAGCGCGGTGACGTTGCTGCTGACATGCTGCACAAAACGCAGCAGCAGCGGTTCACGCGGGAGCACGTTTCCCAGGTAGATGTGTTCCATCCAACCGGGGATGATCGTCTGGTAGATCGGGGCGTCACGGTGGCAGATCGCGGTGACTTCAAACACCGGGCTTTCCCACAGTTCGCCGTAATAGCCGTGAAACTCCGCCAGCGGCCCTTCAGCCTGGCGCTGGTGCGGCGGCAGATAGCCCTCGATTACGATCTCGGCGTGCGCGGGAATGTCGATATCGACTGTCACGCCCCGGCACACGGGCACGCCCGCCCCGCGAATCGCGCCCGCGATGCGCAGTTCATCGTCATCATAGCGCGCCCCCGCCGCAATCATGATCGCCGGGTCCAGTCCAATTGCAATGGCAATGTGCAGCGGTTCGCCTTGTTCCTGCCGCACCTTGTAGAACTGCATGACGTGCCGCCACTCGTTGACATTGAACCCGAAAGTGTGCGGGCCAAGTACCTGCATCCGGTTATAGGACAGGTTGCCACGCCCGCTAACCGGGTCTTTAGCGACCGTGACGCCGCCGGTAATGAACGGGCCGCCGTCGTGCTGCGCATGAATCGGGATCGGCAGTGTGCGGATATCAATTACGCCTCCCGTAATCACTTGCGTCTGCCATGCAGCGGACTCCACGTGCTGCGGTGCGATCCCGTTTTCAGGGGCCAGCGCGCGGCCCATGACCTCCGTGATCTGGGATACTGGGCAGTTCAACGCAATCGCCGCGCCTTCCGGCGACGACACTCCCCCCGCGAAAATCGGCCAGGGCGACTCCTCCGGCGCGGTGAACAGCACCCCACCGCCTACCTGCCGCGCGACAGTGGCGACTACGTTTGCCAGTTCGTGCGCCAGCTTGACGGGTTTGGCGATGCGGGTCAGGCGTCCGGCCTTCTCTAAGGCGCGGATGAACGAACGCAAATCATAAATATCTGCCATAAAACATTACCCAATCTATGTAAGTGAAATTTCCCTGCTTGCAGCATACAGGTAACGCGCCCGCGCCATTAGTGTACAGTGTCACTGTACATTTCTGACAAGTATCACTTCACACAGCATCTGACATCGCATACTGTGGTAGAAACGTTTATTCCATACCGCAAAGATTTTTACTCATGACCACCAAAAACACCGTTGGCAAACGCATCAAGCAGCGGCGACAGGAAATTGGCCTGAGCCTCCGCGAAGTAGCACGCCGTGCCGATGTCTCCGCATCGTTCATCAGCCAGGTGGAGCGCGGCGAGTCCAGCACATCCCTCGATTCATTGCGCCGCATCGCCGAAGCGCTCGATGTCCCGGTACTGTACTTCCTGTCCGAAGAACCCAAACCCCATAATAATGGCGCGGCAGATAACGAACGGTTGGTATTCGTGCTGCGCAACGGCTACCGCCCCAAGCTCGATCTGCAAGACAGCCGCGTTTCTTACGAACTGCTGACCCCTGATCTCAACCGCCAGATGGAAGTCATCATCGGGCGGCTCTCACCGGGATCGGAAAACGTCGCAAAACCGTTAAAAATCCCAACCGAAGAATTTATTTACGTGTTATCCGGCTGTCTGGCGGTGGGCATCGGACAGGAAGAATTCCTGTTGTGCCCTGGCGACAGTGTTTATTTTGAGGGTGTCGCGCTGAATAAGCTGGCGTGTGCATCCGAGGATGAAGACACCGTCTGGATGTCCGTGATCACACCACCGGCATTCTAGGCCGGGTCTATTTTAAAGAGACGACAAACAAATGCAGACGCCTGTTAACTGGCCCGCCATCGTCAAGCCGCTGGATGTTTTTGAGATTGCCATCCCGCAGACCTTCATCCGGCGCTGGCGTGGGTTTGAACGCACGGATACCGGCCTGCTTTTGCGCTGCGAAACCATCAGCGAACAGGCTGTTGATTTTTACGTTGACGTAGTGCTGCCGGACGTGATCCGCGTGCGCATGAATCCGCGCCGCCTGCACGCGCAGCCCTCCGACATCCTGTTACAGGATCACTGGATCGCGCCGCCGTTTGATGTCGTCGAATCGGAGGGGCAGGTCACGTTGGGCACGGCGCGGCTGCGCGTTGAAATCCAGCAGTTCCCCTGGCAGATGCGCGTCTTTGACCGCGACGACGACGCGCTGCCGTTCTTCAGCCAGCGCATTGATGACCGCGCCTACGGCCCCGCTTATGAAGTCCCGCCGGTGGGCTATGCCAGGTCAGCGAACGGCGATATCAGCGTCTATGAATCAGTCGCCGCCACGCCGGGCGAAGCGTTTTACGGCTTCGGCGAAAAGTTCACCGCGCTGGATAAATGGGGGCAGGAAGTTGTATCGTGGTCGGTAGACTGCGGCAACGTGACCAGCCACCGGTCCTACAAAAACGTGCCGTTCTTCATGAGCACCGCCGGTTATGGCGTGTTTGTGCATACCTCGCAGCCGGTCGTGTACCGTATGGGCACCGAGTCCAGCATCACGTATTCGTTTCATGTGGCTGGCAGCCAGCTTGATTACTTCCTGATACGCGGGCCGCAGTTCTCGCACATTCTGCGGCGCTACAGCGATCTGACCGGCTTCGCGCCTGTGCCGCCGAAGTGGTCGTTTGGCTTCTGGACCTCGCGCGCGGGCTACAAAACGCAGGCCGAAGTCGAAGACATTGTGCGCGAGATGCGCGCGCGTGACTTCCCCTGCGACGTGCTGAGCATCGATCCCTGGTGGATGGGCGAAGCACCCTGGTCTACGCTGGAATGGGACCGCGCGCAGTTCCCCGATCCCGAAGGCATGATGCGCACCATCCGCGAGCAGGGTGTCAAAACCTGTCTCTGGATCACCCCCTACGCGCCGGAAAATACGCCGTTCTACGACGAAGGCAAAGCGCAGGGCTATTTCATCACCGACTCGGACGGGCAGATCGCCCCGGTGCTGGAAGCCTTCGCAGGCGGCGAACTGGCGGCAGTCGATTTCACGAATCCAGGGGCGGCGGATTGGTTCCTGGGCAAGCTGGAAACGCTGCTCGATCAGGGGGTGGCAACGTTCAAGACCGACTTTGGCGAGCAAGCGCCCACCGACGCTGTATATCACGACGGGCGCGGCGGCATTGAGATGCACAACCTCTACCCGCTGCTGTATAACCGCGCGGTGTTTGGGTTGACCGCGCGCAAATTCGGGCGCGGGCTGGTCTGGGGGCGCGCGGCTTACGCCGGGTCGCAGCGTTATCCGGTGCAGTGGGGCGGCGACAGCTACGCCAGCTTCGACCAGATGGCCGGGCAGG
>CAZMNL010000132.1:0-7589 GCA_964567525.1 uncultured Anaerolineaceae bacterium | reverse complement strand
AATCCATACCTCATACCACATTGGAAATAAACGTATTGGAAGATGAACATATGACCGAGCCGACACCACAGGGTTAAGTACACGGAGGCAGTTGGCGATGGAATCGAACATCAAACTTGGACGGATATGGGGTGTGCCGATTGGCCTGCACACCAGTTGGTTCTTGATCTTTGGGTTGGTGACATTTTCGCTGGCGGCGGGTTATTTCCCGGCAGAGTATCCTGATCTGCCGTCGGGCGCATACTGGCTGCTGGGCGCGTTGACATCGGTGCTGTTCTTCACCTCGGTGCTGGCGCATGAACTGGGACATGTATGGGTCGCGCTGCGCGACCAGGTGCGCGTGCGTGGCGTGACGTTGTTCATGTTCGGCGGCGTAGCGCAGATCGAAGACGAGCCGCGCACCCCCGGCGCGGAGTTCCGCATTGCCATTGCCGGGCCGCTGGTCAGCCTGGCGCTGGCGCTGGTGTTCCAGGTGCTCTACCTGCTCGACCGGGGGGTATCGCCTTACCTGGCGGCTCCGAGCGTGTGGCTGGCGCGCATTAACCTGATCCTGGCGCTGTTTAACATGCTGCCGGGCTTCCCGCTGGATGGCGGGCGCGTGCTGCGCGCCGTGATCTGGCAGGTCACCGGCAGCCAGGTGCAGGCAACGCGCATCGCCGGCAGTGTGGGGCAGTTAGTCGCTTACGGTTTCATAGGCGTGGGGGCGATACAGATCGTATCCGGCGGCCTGTTCAACGGGATGTGGTTAATTTTCATCGGCTTCTTCCTGCGGGATGCAGCGCGCAGCGCCATGATCCAGAGTGACATCCAGCAGCGGCTGCGCGGGGTCACAGCGGGGCAGGTCATGACGCGCGAGTGCTATACCGTGCCATATGATGTGACAGTCAAGGACCTGGTAGAAAACCGGATGATGATGCTTGGGCAGCGCTGCTTTTTCGTGCGCGATGAGCAAGGTGGCTCCGGGTTTGTGACGCCTGCCGTGCTGGCGACCGTGCCGCGCGAACACTGGAACACTGTCACGGTTGGCGAAATCATGGCGCGCAGCGAGCAGCAGGATTATGTCGAACCTTCGACGGATATTCTCGATGCACTGCGCTTGATGGACCGGCGTGATCTACAACAACTGCCGGTGATTTATAACCAGCAGATTGTCGGGATGCTCTCGCGCGAGCAGATTTTGAACATGCTGCGGTTGCGCACTGAATTGGGTTACGGCTGAGTCAGGTTGGCAGGAGTTGACGGGATGGAATCGATTGTTCTGCGCACGGCAACGCGCTATTTGCTGCCGCTGCTGCTTTTGTTCTCGGTGTTTGTTTTACTGCGCGGGCATAACGAACCGGGGGGCGGTTTTGTCGGCGGGCTGGTAGCGGCGACGGCATTCGCCCTGTATGCCATCAGCTATGGTGTGGCCCCTGCCCGCCAGCTTCTGCAAATCACGCCGCGCCGCCTGATCGGGATTGGGCTGTTAGTGGCCGCGTCCAGCGGCCTGATCGGGCCGCTGGGTGGCGATCCGTTCATGACCGCGCGCTGGGATACGCGCGAAATTCCCGTGATCGGCAAGCTGGGAACGCCGCTGCTGTTTGACATTGGCGTCTATCTCGCCGTGATTGGTGTCTCCCTTACGATTATCTTTGCGCTGGCCGAGGCAGAGGAGGTTTAAGCCGTGGAAGTGATCCTGGCGATTGTAATCGGCGCGCTGTATGCCGCCGGATTGTACATGATGATGCGCCGCAGCTTCGTCAAACTGATCATCGGCCTGTCGCTGTTGGGCTACGCTTCGAGCCTGTTGATCTTCACCGTCAATGGGGTAACGCGCGGCCAGCCGCCGCTGGTACCAGAAGGCATGACGCAGCCGGAAGCCCCGTTTGCCGATCCCCTGCCGCAGGCATTGATCCTGACCGCGATTGTGATCGGGTTCGGGTTGCAGGCGTTCACGCTGGTGCTGTTTAAACGCGCGTACCAGTCCACCGACACCGACGACCTGGACGGCATCAAATCCACCGAGCAAAGCGGCAAGAAACCATTGTTGGGCATCAACAGGCAAGAGGGGAAGCGTCCATGAATATTTTGCTGCTGCTGCCGATACTCATACCGTTCTTGACGGCGGTGACGGCGATGCTGTTCTGGCACGAACGCCTGGTCCAGCGCAAGATCAACGTGGTGGGCAGCATGGTGTTTTTCGCGTCCACACTGGCGCTGTTAGGCCTGGTCTGGCGCGATGGTATTCAAACGGCGCAGATCGGGAACTGGCCCGCGCCCTTTGGGATCACCCTGGTTGCCGACCTGTTCAGCGCGATTATGGTGGTCATGGCCGGGCTGATGGGCCTGACGGTGGCAATATATTCGCTGGGCAACATCGACGAACGCCGCGAATCGTTCGGCTATTACCCGCTGCTGCATACCTTGTTGGCGGGTGTCAGCGGTGCATTTTTGACCGGCGATATGTTCAACCTGTATGTGTGGTTCGAAGTGATGCTGATCGCGTCGTTTGTGCTGATGGCACTTGGCGGGCAGCGCAGTCAACTGGAAGGCGCGCTGAAGTACGTGACGATCAACCTGCTGTCGTCGGCGCTGTTCCTGACCTCCGTCGGCACTCTCTACAGTGTCACCGGCACGCTGAATATGGCCGACGTGGCGCAGAGGATCAACAGCGGCGCGGTCGATCCGGGGATGGCAACGGTGCTGGCGATGATGTTCCTGGTCACGTTTGGCATCAAGGCCGGGTTGTTCCCGCTGTTCTTCTGGCTGCCCGCGTCGTATCACACGCCACCGATTGCAATCACGGCGCTATTTTCCGGCCTGCTGACCAAAGTGGGCGTGTACGCGCTGGTGCGCATCTTCACGCTGATCTTTATCCAGGACGTGGACTATACGCACACGCTGCTGCTGGTGATCGCCGGGTTCACGATGGTAACAGGCGTCCTCGGTGCAGTCGCACAAACCGAAGTCCGGCGGCTGTTGTCGTTCCACATCATCAGCCAGATCGGGTATTTGCTGATGGGCCTGGGGCTGTATACTGAGCTGGCATTGGCGGGCATGATCTTCTTCATGGTGCATGTCATCATCGCTAAATCGGCGTTGTTCCTGGTCAGCGGCGTGGTGCGGCAGGTCACGGGAACGTATGACCTCAAGCAGTTAGGCGGTCTGTATCGCGCCCATGCCGGACTGTCGGCGTTGTTCTTCCTGCCTGCGCTGGCGCTGGCCGGGCTGCCGCCGTTTTCCGGCTTTTGGGCCAAGCTGACGCTGGTCCGTGCCGGGCTGGAAACCGAGGAATACGCGATTGTGGGGGTGTCGTTGGTGGTGAGTGTGCTCACGCTGTTTTCGATGACCAAAATCTGGGCCGAGGCGTTCTGGAAGGATCAACCGGCGGAAAGTGAGGCGTTCCGGCCATTGGCGCGCTTACAGCGGCGCACATTGGTTCCCCCGGTGGTTGTGCTGGCAATTCTGACGCTGGTCTTCGGGTTTGGTGCGGAACCGTTGTTATCGCTGGCGATGGAAGCTGCCGAGCAGTTATTGAATCCATCCGGTTACATTCAGGCGGTATTAGGGGGCGGGTCATGACGCTGTTTCTGTTCAATACACTCTTGGCGCTGGTGTGGGTGGCCCTGACCGGCACATTTACACCGACCAATTACGGAATCGGGTTTGTGGTGGGTTTCATTCTGCTGTGGATGACCCAACGCCTGATGCTGCCCTCGCATTACTTTCAGAAAGTGCCGCAGGTGATCGCTTTTACGCTGTTCTTCCTGTGGGAACTGGTGAAAGCGAACTTTCGTATGGCGGCCATTGTGCTTTCCCCTCGGCTGACGATTCGCCCGGCGGTGGTTGCTATCCCGCTGGAGGCGCGCTCTAACACGCAGATCACGCTGCTGGCGAACCTGATCACGCTCACACCCGGCACGCTGTATCTCGATGTGTCCCAGGATCGCTGCATCATGTATGTGCATGTCATGCACGTCGAAGACCTGGACGAATTCCGGCGCGACATCAAGGATGGCTTCGAGCGACGTGTGATGGAGATTCTAAAATAACATGACACTGGATAACTTTGCTCTGCACGTGATTCTGCCGATCCTGGCGTTTGCGTTGGTGCTGGTGTTTTTGCGGCTGAGACGCGGCCCCAGCCTGCCGGATCGCGTGGTCGCGCTTGACCTGATGAACACGCTGGGGATTGGCATTGTCGCTACCTATGCGATTGCCACGAACCAATCCGCGTTTCTCGATGTGGCCGTTGCGATGGCACTGCTCTCGTTTTTGGGAACGGTCGCGTTTGCTTACTATATTGAGCGGAGGGTATGACTATGCAGGATACCATCACGGCGGGCCTGATGCTGATCGGGGCGTTGTTCATGTTGATCGGGAGTCTGGGGGTGGTGCGTATGCCGGACCTGTTCCTGCGTATGTCCGCCAGCACTAAAGCCGCCACCTTAGGGACTGCTTCACTGCTGATCGCGGCGTCGGTCAATTTTGGCGAAACCGGGGTGACGAGCCGCGCCATCGCCACGATTGTCTTTTTGCTGCTGACCGCGCCGGTTGCCGCCCACATGCTGGGGCGCGCGGGGTATTTTGTGGGCGTCAAACTGGCGGATGCCACGTTGATCGATGAGCTGGCCGGGCGGTACAACCTGGAAACACACCTGCTCGAAAGCTGCGAACCTGCCCACAGCGCTGACCTGGTTGACCACCCCCGCGATCCGGCGGCGGCGCGTTGAGTGCTCAGCGCTGCCACACGGATTTTTTGCCCCGAATCTGAAACGCTCCCGCTTCAACGGTCCGGTATCCTGCGCAGCGGGATTTTTTTGCTATACTTAGGGTCCTCTTGTCTCGTAAATGCTTTTTAAGGTGTGTATCTTGACAGAAACAACGACTTTTTCGATCACTAACGAACTGCGGCGGGAACTGATCGCCACCGCGATCACAGCCCGCGAGCGCGCGTATGTGCCCTATTCTCACTACCCGGTAGGCGCGGCCCTGCTGACCGGCTCCGGCGCGGTGTATACCGGGTGCAACATCGAGATCGCGTCCTTCGGGGCGACCTCGTGCGGCGAGCGCACCGCAGCCTTTAAAGCGGTCAGCGAAGGCGAGCGCAGCTTTCAAGCGATAGCGGTTGTCACCAGCAATGGGGCTTCGCCGTGCGGTATCTGCCGACAGGTGTTGTTTGAGTTCGGCCCGCACATGATCGTGATCACCGCCACGCCGGAAGGCGTCATCACCTGGGAAGGGCCGCTCACCGACCTGCTGCCCCTGGGGTTCGGACCACAAAAGCTCGCTGAAGGACAATCCGCTGCCGAGGACTAGATGCCCGGAACAGAGCGCTCATTCCGTACCGATGCCGTCGTTTTGAAACGGCAAGACTTCGGCGAAGCCGACCGGCTGCTGACGCTGCTCACGCCGGAACACGGTAAGTTTCGCGCGATTGCAAAGGGCGTGCGCAAGCCCATCGCGCGCAATACCGGGCATGTCGAACTCTTCGCGCTGGTTGATATGCAAATCGCGCGCGGGCGTGAACTGCATATCGTCACCCAGGCGGAAACCAGGGAGTCTTTTCTGCCGCTGCGCGAAGACCTGGAACGCGCCACCTACGCGAATTACCTCGCGGAACTGCTCGACCGCTTCACCGCTGAACAGGACGCCAGCCGCGCCGAGTTTGACCTGCTGGTACAGGCGTTGGCGTGGCTGTGTACGGCGGATGATCCCCGGCTGGCCGCGCGACTCTACGAGATGCGCCTGTTAGAGCTGGCGGGTTTTGCGCCGACTCTGCACCAGTGCGCCATCGGCCAGGAAGCGCTCGAAGCACAGGACCAGTTCTTCAGCCCGCCCGACGGTGGCGTGATCTGCCAGCAGCACTATGTCGCGGTTCAGCGCGGAATGCCGCTGAGCCTGACCGCCTTCAAAATGCTGCGCTACCTGCAAACCCGTTCCTGGGACGTGGTGCGGGTGCTGCACGTCAATGCCGCGCTGCATAACGAGTTGGAACGGCACATGCTGGCTTATATCACGTACCTGCTGGAGCAGCGCTTGCAAAGCGCGGAATTCTTGCGGCGGCTGCGGCGCGAAAATCTATAATCTGCAAGAATGGTAATTGCGTAGATAGCAGGAGCAGCAAATGCGTAAGTTGGGAACCGTCGTACTAGCGGTGGTTCTGATGCTGACCCTAAGCGCAGGGGCATTTACCGCGCCCGTACGCGCGCAGGACGGCGTCGCCATCTACAGCGCGCGCGGACCGTATACGGTGGGCGTGCGTGATTATGTGATCGAGGACGCGGATCGCCCGCTGGATATCAGCGTGTGGTACCCGGCAATAAACCCGGACGGAGTCCCCGAAGAAACAGTCTACGATGCGATATATCTTGACGTGCCGGGGCGCGCGATCCGCGATGCGGCCCCTGCTGCTGAAAGCGGTCCTTATCCGCTGGTTATCTTCTCACATGGGGCGGGCGGCTTCCGGCAGCAATCCGTGTACTTCACCGAGCATCTCGCGTCTTACGGCCTGGTCGTGATCGCTTCCGAACATCCCCGAAGTAACCTGGTAACTTTACAGGCTGCCGAAGACCAATCACAAGCAGCGGGCGACGCATCCGGCATACAGGTCAGCGTAATCACCGGGATAGCACACGACTACGGGCAGCGCCCGCTGGATATGCTGCGCCAGATTGACTTTGCCGAAACGCTGACCACCGGCGATGGCGATTTCGCCGGGATAATCGATACCGGAACTATTGCGGTCAGCGGGCACTCGTTCGGCGGGTACACCGCGATGGCGGCGGGCGGTGCGCGGCTGGACTTTGACAGCCACGCCCAATGGTGCCGCGATCCGTATGGTTTCGCATTTGATCCCGCCGCCGACCCGGTCTTGACGCAGCAACCTGTCAGCCGCGACCTGGCGCAGTTGGACTGCTTCTGGAACAGTCTCCGCGATGGAATCGCCCAGGCGCGCGGCCTGGATGAATCCCCGGCGGGGCTGTGGCCTGCAACAACCGATCCGCGCATTCGCGCGATTGTGGCGCTGGCTCCCTGGAACGCACCGATCTTCGGCCCGCAAGGGTTGGGCGCGGTGACGATCCCGACCATGATCCAGGTCGGGACGGCGGATGAAACGACTCCGCCGGTGATCGACGCCTATGCTCATTTCCAGTATATCAACAGCCCGGACAAGGCCCTGGTAGTCTTCAAAGAAGCAGAACACCTGTTGTTCGTCAATACGGGTATGGAAGATATCGACGATGCAGCCTGGGATATGGACACCGCGCATGAACTGGTGAACCACTTCGCCACCGCGTTTTTGCTGGCGCACCTGCGCGATGATCCGCTGGCTTCTGCCGCGCTCGCGCCGGAAGCCGTCGATTTTGCAGGCATTCAATACGCACGCGCAAATTAGGGGAACATCCATGCCACAACTCGAAACCGACCGTTTGCTGCTGCGTCCCTTTACACTGGATGACGTGGACGCCTACTATACAGCGATCCGCAGCGACCCCGACGTGATGCGCTATCTACCCGGCAGCGAACCGCGCCCCCGCGAAGATGCCGAACGGTATCGTTTCAAAAAGGCAGGGTAACAAAACTAATCAGAAAATGGGCTGAGAGTC
>CAZMNL010000131.1:0-7616 GCA_964567525.1 uncultured Anaerolineaceae bacterium | reverse complement strand
GCTCGCTCCAACGGCTTCGCGCCTGACATAATGGCCCCTTATACTTCCTATCCGCATGATAATGAGAATTGCTATTATTTACCATTCCAGCACCTTGCTTCAAGCCTTTCCGGAGTCCGAAATATGGTCCCTGCTCTTTTCTCCATTGCCCTCATCTACGCGGCCTGCGTCGGTTTCTACCAGGCGCACACCCGGCGAACGACCCTGGAACTGTTGAAAAATCGTCCCGGCCCTCAACGCGTCCTGCGCTGGCTGTGCTGGGCTGCCCTGGCCGCAGCGCCGGCACTGCTCGCCAGCGTGACGGGTTGGGAGCTGGCCATTCCGATCGCCCTGGCCGTGCTGTGCGCCGGCGGCATTGTCAGTTTGCTGTGTGGGGTGTTCGCACCCCGCTGGCATGCCGTCTCCGGCCTTGCTGTCCTGGTCCTGTCCCTTGGCATGGGTGTTGCTTCCAGCGCGCCAGCACAAACGAACGACGAATATGCCGGCGATCCGCCCACCGATCCGGCGCAGCCGAACGAACGCCGTTACACCTACTCATGGCTGTTCGCTGAAGGCAACCGTATGCAACCCCGCGGCGGGACGACCAAAGGGCCGGAGATCAGCCTGGCCACTGAGCCCAGCACGGCCTGGGAGGCGCTGCAGGAGGGCGGTCTTGCGGATCAGGAGCGCGATCGCCGCGCCATTTTGGCCATGGCCGGCGCTTATCGCACCAGCTTCGACTTCATCGAGACCATCGGCTTCACGCAGGGCTATGCGCCCGGCCGACCCTACCAGTCCTGGGGCACGGAGTATGTTTACGTTGTCACAAATGAACCGGATTTCGTCAGCCTTCAGCATATTCTGGTGATGACCATTGTCCTGGAGGATGGCAGCCTGTCAGACCCCATGGTTATCAAGCATTGGCGCCAGGACTGGACCTGGCAGGACCGGGAACTGCAGGTTTACGCAGGTCGCAACACCTGGACCAAGCGTCGACTCAGCCGCCGGGAAGCCAGGGGGAGCTGGAGCCAGGCCGTCTTCCAGGTGGACGACTCGCCGCGCTATGAGACGTACGGTCGCTGGACCCACGAGCCGGGCTATTCCCATTGGGAAAGCGAGACTACCTGGCGTCCCCTGCCGCGCCGCGAGTTCAGCGTGCGTGATGATTACCAGGCCCTGATCGGCGTCATGCGTATTTCCATCACGCCCACCAGCTGGGTGATGGAGGAGGACGCGCTGAAGGCCGTGCTGGACGAGAGCGGCGGCGTGCGCGAGACCACACCATACCTCGCCAGGGAAGCGGGCATCAGCCGCTATGAGCACATCATCGGTTACGACTTCTCTGCCGGCGACGACTACTGGCACCGCACCGGCGTTTTCTGGAGCGAGGTGCGCGATTGGTGGCGGGATCTGTTCGAGGAGACGGACGGTTTTGCCCTGCACAAGAGCGTGGACGGAACGCCCCTGTTCGCCGTGCTGTTCGGACTGGCCGAGGAGCATGGCGGAGACACAGCAGACCCGGATACGATACGCTCAGCGCTGGACGCCGCGCTGATGCCCTATGTGCGGTAAATCCGCCATGATCCGGAGACGGCGATACACCGTGCATGCCCGCCGGAACCAGACCGCCGGCCGTCAGCGCGGCGCAACCTCATGAGCTGGGCGATCGTCGTTGCACTGGTGCTTGCCCTGCTGTGGGCCACGCAGCGCAAGCCGAGGCTGATGGCCAGCCTGGTGTGGTCGCTGACGGCCACCGTATTCGTAATCAGTGCCTGGGCGTTGCTGTCGCCGGCCCCCTTGAAGCCCACCTTGCTGTGGCTATCACTCGTGACACCCCTGATCTGGGCTGGCTTTCTGACCTGGGCACATTGGGACGGTCGCGCCTATCGCCCGGCTATCGGCCTGATCGTCGCTACCCTGGCGGGCGCCCTGGCGGTCTGGCAACTGCCCCCGCCCAGCTGAAGAAAGACAAGGAGACCGCACTTGGACCGTGACCGTCGGATTCGCCTGTATGACGTCCACTCCTGGACCGGGATCAGCCTGGGCCTGTTCCTGTTCGCAGTCTGTTTCTCCGGCTCGGTGGCGATGTTTCACCAGGAACTCCACAGCTGGGAGGACCCTGCCAATCGCTTGCCTCCGACGCAGGAACCGGTAGCTGCGGACCCCTTGTTCAATCGCCTGGCAGACGGCATTCCGGTAGACCAGATCGTGTTTGCCACCTTGTGGTTGCCGACGACCTACGAGCCCTGGTACCGGGGCGTGCTCGCCCACTCGCCGCCTGAGGGGGAGATGGTCACCCTCGAACGACGTTGGAACCCGAGTAACGGCGAGGTGTTGCGCCATCGGGGAGACGGCGCCGCACACTTCATCTTCGATCTTCACCGCGACCTGGCCTGGCCCGACCTGCTGGGCGGCCGCACCATCGGTCGTGGCATCGTTGGCATCATGGGGGTGGTCATGCTGCTGTCCATCATCAGCGGTATCTTTACGCACCGTAAGATTTTACGGGAGTTCTTCACCCTGCGAACGCGGCGCACCCTGCGCGTGCAGTGGAAGGACGCTCACAACGTACTGGGCACCTGGACACTGCCCTTCTCCATCGTCATCGCCTTCACAGGCGCCTGGCTCGGCGCCGTCACCCTGCTCCTACCCCTGACCGGCGCCCTGGTGTTCAAGGGAGATACGGCGCAGGTGCTGGACTTGGTCGCACCCGGCGTGGGCGAGCGCAGCGGGCCGGCGCCCATGCTGGATTTCGACGCCCTTGCCCAGCGCCCGCACAGCAAGACCGGTGCCCTGCCGATCAACATCGTGGTGCAGAACTGGGGGGACAGCAACATTCGCTATACGCTCAACTATCCGCCGGGCGGTACATTGCGCTACTACGATGTAGAGACCGTGGATGCCCGGGGCGAGTCCCTGCCCCTCACCGGGACGCTGGAACCGATGGCGGCGACCCGCGTGATCGCCGCTGTCCCCGCGCTGCACTACGGCACCTTCGGCGGCCTTGCCTTGAAGTATCTTTATTTTGCCCTCGGCATCGCCCTGAGTGCCATGGTGGCTCTGGGTAACATGGTGTGGATAGAGCGACGCTG
This sequence comes from uncultured Anaerolineaceae bacterium, assembly GCA_964567525.1. Taxonomy (GTDB): domain Bacteria; phylum Chloroflexota; class Anaerolineae; order Aggregatilineales; family Aggregatilineaceae; genus CAYRNY01. Next base: position 4,545 of record CAZMNL010000131.1, on the reverse strand, counting down.
GCACAGTGCCGAAGGTCAACGCTCACCGGTCTTCTACCGCCGCCTTTCGAATGTCACCATCGGCCTGAGTCTCGGCTTCGTGGTCGCCTGCGTGGGCGTGTTTTACGCTGACTTTCTGTACCGGGGAGTCGAGGACAGCCGCTACGCCTTCATCGCCGTGAGCTTCTTCATCCTGTGGATGGCCGGCCTGGCTGCCGCTTTGCTGGTGAATCACGGCTACCGCAGCGTCCGCGGCCTGCTGTTCGCCAGCGGGATCGGCCTCCTCGGCCTCCCCTTGTTCAGCGCGGCGCAATCAGGCCTGGCACCCTGGTCGCACCTTGCGCAAGGCCATCGCGCCGCGCCAGCCGTGGATTTGACGCTGGTGCTTTTGGGCGTGTTGCTGTTGCTGGTGACATCCCGATTACCACGCCAACGCCCGCAGCGCCGGGGCAGTAGCTTCTGGCAAGGTGCGGCCAACGGCGATAGCGAATCAATGAGCAGGTCCTGAACCCAACCCCACAATGTTCTGCATGCGGCCAGCGCCTCAGAACTGAACGAAGACTCGCCCGCCAAACAGGCGCGGATCACCGGCGATATTCACACCACCCGGGGTGACCGGCCCGAAATTAACGGTGAGGTACTCCTCATCCGTCGCGTTGTCCAGGAACAGCTCAGCACGCCAGAATTCGGACTGGTAGCCAGCGATGAGGTCCACGAGGGTGAAGCTGTCGTTGACCGCCAGCGGGTCGTTGGTGAACTGGCTGAAGGACTCGTCCTGATAGCGAACCCGTCCATTGACGAACCAGCCCGATTCCCACTCATAGCGGGCAAAGCCGCCGGCGGTCCACCGGGGTGCATAACTGAACTCATTACCGGTCAGATCGATGCCGCCGCCGACGGCTTCGTTCAGCAGACCGCGTCCATCGGTAAACTCCGTGCGGCTGTAGCCGGCGTAGGCGCCAACCTGGAAGCCGTCGGCCAGCAAGGCACTCAGGTCCACCTCGAAACCATAGAGTTCCGACGCCCCCACATTCTCCGTCAGGTTATCGAGCACGTTCGACGAGAGCTGCACGTTGATCTGCTGATCGGTGTAATCGATCCAGAACACGTTGGCGTTCAGGCTCAGCCGGTTGTCCAGCCATTGCGAGCGGAAGGCAAGCTCGTAATTGTCCGTAAACTCCGGGTCGAAGCTGTTGACCACGCCAAGCGCCTCAAGGTCTTGCTGGGTGGCGTTACCGGGCGCCAGGGCAGACCGGAAAACATTAACGGACAGCCCGCCGGCGCGGTATCCGCGCTGATAGCTCAAGCTCGTAGAGACGTCCTCATTCCACTGGTAGCTGAGGGCCGCCTTGGGCAGCCAGGCGTCAAACTCGTTATCCACATCATTGATTTCCACAACGTTCGTGAACTGGGCAGCGACGCCCGCCAGGATCTGGTCGATCTGCGGATCGCCGGAGATAATCGGCGGCACAAAGGTGCTGTCGAAGATGTTCTGGGCAATGTCCTCGCGGTCGTAGCGCAGGCCCACGGTGAGCCTCCAGCGATCCGTGAGATCGTAGTCCATCTCGCCGAACAGGGCGTAGTTGTTGATCTCCAGGTCGTTAGCGCGGTCGAACAGCACCGGGAACGAAGGCACCAGGGTGACGATCTGCTGCCGCAGGAAGGTCGCCTGCCCGATCTGCAATGGCGTCGGTTCGGGCGTCATGAACAGCAAACTGGCGAAGGTCACCGGGTCCGGGAAGGCAAAATCCGTGCCCACGGTGGTGGTGCTCGCGTTCTGGACCGCGGACTCCTGATTGAAATAGTAGGCCCCGAGCAGTCCACGCGCGCGCGCGCCCTCGAAGGTGGCGCGAAACTCCTGGCTGAAGATCTGGTCGTCGGTGAAGGTCTCCACCTGGTCATCACCACCCGACGCGTCCCGTGTAGCGTCCGCAAGGAAGCCTTCCGAGGAGTCCGTGTAGGCGCTAACCGAAGTGAAGTTCCAGCGCTCGCCGAGGGGATGATCCACCTGCAGACTCACAATGTCCGCTTCGTTGTCGATGCGGCTCTGGACGTTCTCGAAGGTCACACGCTCCGGCGGGAAGAGATCGCCCTGGATGCGGCCATCTCCCTCGAAGGAATCGATGTGGGTATAGGCCAGGGTGACGCGCAAGTCAGGCACGCTGGTCGGTGTCCAGAGGGCCTTGCCGCGGAACGTTTCGCCCTCACTGCGATCCCCATCGTCGATCATGAACGTGCGGTTTTCGATAAAGCCGTCAGTACTCGTGCGGTCCACGGCCAGGCGCAGGGCGAACTCCTCTTCCACCAGGGGCAGAGTGACCGCAGCCGAACCCCGAATCGTGTTGTAGTCGGCCCAAAGCAGCTGGGCACTGCCGGTGAACACATCACCCGGGTCAACAGTATTCAGAACGACCGCCCCGGCCAGGGCGTTGCGCCCCTGGATCGTCGACTGCGGTCCGCGAAAAATTTCCGCGCTCTCAATGTCCCAGAGATTCAGGGCTCCGGAGGTGAACAGGGCGCTGGGCAGGAATACACCGTCCACGTAGACGGCGGACACGTCGCTGGTTTGATCGCCCGGTGCGGCGCCCGTGTTGCGCACGCCGCGGATGGTAATCACGGCGTCGTCGAAACTCGTCGCGACGTTGGCCGTCTGGTTAAGAATATCCGACAGGGTGATAAAGTTCTGCGAGTTAATGATTTCCGCATCGAACACCGCGACGCTGGCCGCGGTGTCCTGCAAGGAGCGCTCGATCTTCTGACCGGTCACTACCACCTCTTCGATCTCGCCCCTGGCCTCGTCCGTGGCATCCGTGGCGCCATCGGGCTGCTGCGCCCAGCCATTGGAGAGGGCCGTGGCCAGGGCCAGCGTCAACACGCAGCGTTGCGGTACCGTGCGGGTGCCGGGGCAGCCGGGGTTGCGGTCGTTCATAGTGGGACGTTGCTTGCTGAGATGGCCAGATGTTAATGATACCGGTTCTCATTTGCAACATAAATGACGGGCTGTGCGACGCTGAAGGCAATGCAAAGCCGCGTCTGCCCGCCTCGCGCACGGGAACAGCGCCCCGGCACGGTGATAACTGCAAGTTCCGCCCTTGCTGACTGGTCCCTGACCCGGGTCGTTTAGGGGTCCCTTACGGCCCTCCCAACAACTGCGTTTGAGGATTGAAATTCAACCACCCGAACCAGAACAGGCGTGTCGTGGTGAGGGATTCACCGGATCCGGTAAAACGGGCCCTGGCCGTACCGTCCTGCATCAGCTGCATTTCCACCTGACGTCCATCGAGTTTCATTTCCACCCGCGCGTCCTCTTGCAGAAGCGCTTCGGTGACCGCCACGGCTTCCCCGGCGTGCCGGATACCGAAGACCACGGTTTTGGGATGAATGCGAAAATTCCGGTTGCTCACCGGAAACATCAGACGACTGGATTCGGCGTAATCGCCGTAGGGAGACCCTTCATAGCGTCGGCTAAAGCCGGTGTTCCTGGACAACACAAGGGTATCGGGGTGCGCTTCCCGCCACTGGGCCCATTCCGTGATGGTGGCCTGAACGGCCTCCAGTTGCGTGCCGGTGAGGGGTCCGGCGATCGCTTCACCACTGATCTGCCCCCACAGGGAGCGCGTGGCCTCGTCAAACATCACCAGGTCACTGTTGTGCAGGAAACCCGAAACGCGAAAAAGTTGCAGCTCATCGCCAAACTGTCGTCGATAGACCAGACCGGAACCACACAGCGGACACCAGGTGACGGCGATGGGCAGGTCGCCGATGTAGCCATTAACGATCTCATGGCGGTCCAGGATGACCACTGGATAGGCATGCGCCACGCCGTCGACCTCCAGCGCGAGCACGAAGTCCCCAGGGTCGAGGAAATCGGCCTCCTGCGCAGCCACCATGTCGGGTTTATCGATGGCCGGGATGCACCCCGGGCGAGGACAACCCTGCTGTAGCTCATCCAGGGGTATGCTGTGGGGGGACGATTTGTCGATGTCGAAGTAGTGCGCCAGCATGGCAAGGGCATCGGCTTGTGCGCTGCCTCCCGGGAAGAATGCCAAGCACGATGAAACCAGAATCGGGGCCACAAATCTGCGAACGATGACGTGCAACATGTAAGTAATCTCCTTGGACTCAGGTCATATGACCCGCACAGTCAGCAATCCATTTCAGGAGCTCTTGCATGAACTTGGGTAAATTACCGCTGGGACTGCTCTGCGCCGGCTGCGCGTTTCTGGGTGGTTGCGCCACTCCGGCGCTCTGGGATTTGCCGTCACCACAGGGACCCCTGGCGGAACTGACCGTGGAAGTAACCGGCATCACGGTGCCGAACGGGCTTGTGGCCATCGCCATTTATCATCACGAAGAGGCCTTTCCGGCGCAGCCCTGGGATATCGCGCTGGTCGCTATCGTGGGCGGCACGGCGGTACGCCCCTTCACACTGCCGAGCGGCTATTACGCAGTCCTCGCGTTTCAGGATGAGAACTCCAATGGCCAGCTGGACCGCCACTGGTACGGCTTACCAGCGACCGGCAACGGGCGATGTCATGGGCACAACGCCTCAAGCGGGTGTTCGCT
>CAZMNL010000130.1:0-7652 GCA_964567525.1 uncultured Anaerolineaceae bacterium | reverse complement strand
CCCGCAGCGCGTGAGGGCTGCCGCAACAACCCGGCTCAGCGAGATGAACTGGTTAGCGGATGTTACGATCCCGGACGAGATGGAAGTTCAGCCGGGCGAAACGTTCGTCAAGACGTGGCGCGTGCGCAATACCGGCGAAACCACCTGGGGCGATGGCTATGCGCTGGTCTTCTTCGGCGATGACCAGATGGGCGGGCCGGAGAGCGTCCCGCTGCCGCGCGCCAAACCCGGCGACGTGGTAGAAATTTCGGTCACGCTGACGGCTCCAACCGAGGCTGGGATGCACCGGAGCACCTGGAAGGGACGCGATCCACAGGGCGATATTTTTGAATTTGACCTGTTCACGCTGATCAAAGTGCCGGATGTGGCGCTGGCTGCCGAAACATTCAACGAAATGGGCTTCATAGCAGATGTGACCGTTCCTGACGGTACCGCGATGCGTCCGGGTGAGGCGTTCGTCAAGACGTGGCGCATAGGCAACACCGGTACGGCGACCTGGAAAGAGGGCTATACCTTCGCGTACTTTGGCGATCACAAGATGGATGGCCCGGACGCGGTCGCGCTGCCTGCCGCCAAACCCGGCGAGGTTGTGGAAGTCTCAGTCATGCTCACTGCGCCAGAGCAGTTGGGGCTGCACAAAAGCACCTGGAAAGGGCGCGATCCGCAGGGGCGTTTCTTTGATTTCGATATGTTCGTGTTGGTGGATGTGTTCGATCCCGATCGGACGTTTGATATGCTCGAATTCCTGCGCGGTGACGGGCGCGTATATGACCTGCAATTCGACTGGCACGGCGGCGGCTGGCAGCGTGTACAGACCCAGGTCGAGGGCAACCGCTTTTTCCACGTCAAGTTTGCCGAGTGGGAAGAACTATGGGCCGACGAGTACTTCATCTATCGCGGCACGGATACGTCCCCCGGTGGCGGCGAGGTGTACACCCTGTTGGAAAATGGGCAGTATGGCAGTCCCTGGATACCGCGCCAGATGACCAAAGGCGTTCCCTTCCGCCGCACCCCGACGGTAGTCTTCCGTGATAAGGACACCGGCGAGATGGTATCGGGCAAACGCTTCAACCATACCACCTGGATCGTCCTGGAAGATGTTCACCGCGCGTTTAAGCTGCCGGGCGGCATCGAGGTTGAGGATGTGGCTGTGCTGGCGGCGTATGAGGACGCAGGCGGCAAACCCAAAGATAAACCGTTTGAACGCTACTACTACGCCAAAAACTTTGGGTTGGTGGGCTGGGAAGGTTCCTTAGGGCGCTCCGTGATAGCCAAAGCGTTTGCGCCCGGCGAGGTATCCGGCAACCAACGCGAGGCGCTTTCATGGCTGGATGACGTTCGTTAGGCTGATCCACAGAAATAATTGCCCATTTGAGGTTTCGATCCTCGGCAGCGTTTGGGTGTCCCCTTCCCTGGGGAAGGGGGTAGGGGATGGGGTAATTATTTTCATGGCGAAGCCTTAGAGACCGCCGCCGCGCGGATATGGCGGTGAATACACAGTAACGGGGAATGCGCATATTCCCCGTTTTTTTGATGACGTTGCGATCAGACTCAGGGCGTTTCTGATGAGGTGATGTGTTCTTCGGCGAGCGTCAGCGCGATATAGAATGTGGCCCCCTGACTCTCGACGCTCTCGGCCCAGGTGCGGCCCCCGTGTGCGCGGGTGATGTGCCGCACGATGGCGAGGCCCAGTCCTGTACCATCCCGCCGCGCGCGGTCCACCTGGAAGAAACGTTCGTAAATGCGCTGCAAGTCCTCTTCCGGGATGCCCGGACCGTTATCCTGCACGGCGATAATCGCTTCGCTGTCGGTCGTGGTGATCGTGGCCTGCACGCGCCCGCCTTCGGGCGCAAACTTGATCGCATTGTGCAGGATATTTTTCACCGCGCGTTGTATCTGGACTTCATCGGCCAGTACCGTCACATCGTCTGGCAGGTCGAGTATGAGAGTCTGGTCTTTGTTGTCCGCCAGCGTGCGCAGTTGTTCGACGGTGGCATCGATAATTGGTGCAAGCGGCACCGGCATCAGGCGGATGGGCATCTGTCCGGATTCGATCAGCGAGAGATCGCGCATTTCCTGTACCAGTTGAGTCAGCGTGTCAGCTTCGCGGCGGATATCCTTCGCCATCTTGCGAATGCGCTTGGGCTTCTCTTTGGTGGCGACATTCAACAGCGTGTCGGCCAGCAGGCCAATGGCCGTGATTGGGTGGCTTAGTTCGTGCGTGATGTTGGAAACCATCTCGCGGCGGGCGCGTTCAAGCTGTTGGAGTTCGGTCACGTCGCGCAGCGTGAGCACTTCGAAGGGGTGGTCTGGATGTTCGATGGCGATGGCCCGCACGCGCAAAATATGCCGGTCCATCTCGATCCGCCGCTCGACGCTGTCCCCGTTGAGCATTTGCGCATCGTTGATCAGCGCTTCCAGTTCGGGATGGCGCAATGCCCCGATCAGCGTTTCACCGGTCAGATTCTGCCCCAACATCGTTTCAGCGGTCGGATTTGTGTACAGGATGGTCTGATTGGTATCCAGCACTAACAGTGCGTCATCAATGCCGCGCAGCAGGCCATCGCGCAGCCACTTGATACGCTCGAACTCGCTCTGAAGTCTTTTGCGTTCCGTTTTGTGTTGTTGTTCCAGACTGCGAAAGCGCGATTGGGAACCAAAGAGCAAGCCTGCCAGAACACCAGCAACCAGCAGGGCGATACCGGCCATAAGCCAGGCGAGAGTCATAGTTGTTTTTAGCCTTCGAACCGGTAACCGACGCCGCGCACGGTGACAATCCGCTGCGGGTGAGAGGGTTCGTCTTCGATCTTCTCGCGCAGCCAGCGCACATGCACATCGACGGTTTTGGTTTGGCCGCTGTAGTCGTAACCCCAGACGCGCTCCAGCAGCAGATCGCGCGAGAGTACCGCGCCCCGGTTACGCATCAGCGTTGCCAGCAGGTCAAACTCTTTATGTGTCATGCGCAGTTCTTCGCCGTCACGGGTGGCACGGCGCGCGATCAGGTCCAGGACCAGGTCGCCGGATTCGAGCCGGTCAACGACTGTGCGCGCGGACGGCACGCGCCGCAGCACGGCGCGCACACGCGCCAGAAACTCGCCCAGGCTGAACGGCTTGACCATGTAGTCATCCGCGCCGATCTCCAGCCCGACGATGCGATCTACTTCGCTGCCGCGTGCGGTCAGCATGACAATCGGCACATCCGACTCGTTGCGGATAATGCGGCACACGGACAGACCATCCAGCGTGGGCAGCATCACATCCAGCACGATCAGATCAGGCGACTTCTCACGCGCGAGTGTCAGGGCTTCCGCTCCGTCCCCGGTCTGGATCACCTTGTAGTTTTCCTGGGACAGATTGTAGGCCAGCGTTTTTCGCAGCGTATCGTCGTCTTCAACCAGCAGAATCGTTTTCATCAATACCGCTTTCCCTTAGCGCACTTAAACGGGCCAATCATACCGTGTTTGGATGTTTTTACCTGTGGACTCACTTTAAATGTTCTTAAAGCTTTTTTAATATTGTCTTGCTTCTCTGCTTCATGCAGGGTCAAATATTGTTATTGCGTTTGAAAAGTATCTATAGCCCGTTTATGTTTTTGCCGGGATCAGATTAAATCTGCCGTGCAGGGATGGAACGGGCGGTTTTTGGCGTGCAGAAACCGCCCGTAACCGGGTGGTGAAGCGTGCTCAAAATGCGGCCACCGCCGAGTCAAGCGAGTCGTAGATCGACGAGAATTTATCGAACCCGACAATTTGCAGCACACGCTTGACTTTAGGTTGCAGCGCGACCAGTTTCAGGTCGCCATCGTGTTCCTGGGTGCGCGTGATGATGTCGGCCAGGGTGCGCAGCGCGGCGCTGTTGATATACTGCACCCGCGACATTTCCAGCACGAGTTTATATTTGCCTGCGGTCAAGCTGGCCTGCAATACGTCGTCCAGTTTGACCGCCCCCTCGCTGTCAACGCGACCATCCAGTTCAAAAATAGTAATCCCGTTTTCTTCGCGCTCAGTGATATTCATCTAGTTGGCTCCTCAATTGTTTTGATTGCACCCATCGCATTAAGTCATCTGTTCGCTGTTCATTTTAACCTTTTCAGCGATACAGGTAAAGCCGTGTTTGACCGCATGAATGAACACATCTACAAAACAAACGCCACCGCAGTTAAACCGGTGGCGTTGGAGTAAGGCTGATCCAGGAAATAAATCACCCAAATAAGCTGGCCTTTGCTCCCCTTCCCTGAGGGAAGGGGTTGTGGGGGATGGGTAATTATTTTCTTGGCGTAGCCTAATGGGGGCGGTCTGTGCTGCCGGAGTTAGAGCGCGGCAGCAGCGGCGGCATCCACCAGCCAGAGCAGATCACCATTGGCCGGTTGGATGCGCTGCGTGGGATACGCATCTGGTGCAGCGGGACCGTGCAGAACGGTGTGCAGCGTCGCAGCTTTGTTTGCACCCGCTACCAGGAACATAATGTGTGCCGCCGCATTGATCGCCGGGACGGTCAGCGTCAGCCGCCAGGATTCCAGTTTGGGCACATAGTTTGCCGCAACCCAGCGTGTTTGTTCGTGCAGCGCGGGAGTGCCAGGAAACAGTGACGCGGTGTGCCCATCATCCCCCATACCTTGCAGCAGCAGATCGAAACGCGGCCACGTTGCATCGCTGCCAAAGAACATGCGCAGCCGGTGTTCGTATTCTTCAGCGGCCTGGGCCGGTTCGAGTTCGCCTTTCATGCGGTAGATGTTATCTTCCGGCAGGGGGACGTGAGACAGCAGCGTTTCCTGTGCCAGGCGAAAATTGCTTTCGGCATGATCGGGGGGCACGCAGCGTTCATCCCCCCAGAAGACGTGTACGCGCGCCCAATCGATCTGGCGGGCGAAAGTATCATCTGCCAGCAAGGTGAACAGAGGCTTGGGCGTAGAACCGCCGGATAATCCAAACGTGAATTGTCCGGCGCTGTCCATCGCGGCACGAGCAATGCTCACGATGTGTTCAGCAGCGTAATACGTCAATGATTCCAGGTTGGACGAAACATGTACCTCGGCCATCAATCATCCTCGTGTGTGCAGGCTTCGCGCCACTGCCGGCCATCCCGCGCCATGAAGTCGTCTGAAGCATCCGGTCCCATGATGCCGGGACGGTAGGTGTGCAGCGGGATATCATCGGATGCTTCCCAACCCTGGATGATCGGATCGATCAGCTTCCACGCGGTTTCAATCTCGTCGCTGCGCGTGAACAGCGCGGCGTCTCCGTTGAGTGCATCAAGCAGCAGGCGCTCGTAGGCATCCGGCAGCGGCTCATCACCAAACGATGACCGGTAGTGGAATTCCATATCCACCGAGCGTGTTTCCTGGTACGAACCGGGGACTTTGGCCTCGAACTGGAAATGAATCCCCTCATCTGGTTGAATGCACAGTGACAGCACATTCGGCGCGAAACATTCGTCAGTGTCACGCGCAAACATCATGTGCGGCGGACACTTGAACTCAACGATGACTTCGCTCACTTTGCGCGCCAGCGCCTTACCGGAGCGCAGGTAGAACGGCACGCCCTGCCAGCGCCAGTTATCAATGTGCAGTTTGAGCGCGGCAAAGGTTGGCGTTTGTGAATCGGGGGCCACATCTTCGATATCGCGGTAACCCTCGTACTGCGCGCGCACGGTTTCACGCAGGTCTATTGGGCGAATTGCGCTCAGCAACTTGACTTTTTCGTTACGCAGTGCGTCCGCGTTGAAGGATGCCGGGGGTTCCATCCCCACCAGTGCCAGCAGTTGCAGCAGGTGATTCTGGAACATATCGCGCAGCACACCCGCGCCATCATAGAACCCGGCGCGGTGGCCTACATCCACCGATTCGGCGACCGTAATCTGCACGTGATCGACGTAGTTCCGGTTCCAGATTGGCTCAAAGATCGTGTTGGCAAAGCGCATGAACAGGATATTCTGGGCGGTCTCTTTCCCCAGGTAATGGTCGATGCGATAAATCTGGTGCTCGTTAAACACGTGATGCAGCGCATGGTTGAGTTCGTGTGCGGTGTTCAGATCGCGCCCAAACGGTTTCTCGACCACGATACGCCGCCAACCGCCGCTTTCCTCAGCCATGCCGGATTTACCCAGGTGCTCCACAATGGGCATGTACAGGAACGGCGCGACGGAGAGGTAATACAGGCGGTTGGCGCTGTCGGCTTCGATCTCAGACAGGAAGGTTTCCAGGCCGTGGTAGAGCGAGTCGTCCTTTGAGTTGCCGGGCACGTACCAGATATGTTGAGCAAAGTCTGACCAGGTTGCATCGTCGAAGGGGCTGTCCATAAAGTCGTCCAGGTTTTCGCGCAGTTCAGCGCGGAAGGCTTCATGGGTGTATTCCGAGCGTGAGTTACCGACAATGTTCAATTTGCCATTCAGGCGGCCCTTGAGGTGCAGATTAAACAGCGCCGGAATCAGTTTGCGCGCCGTCAGGTCGCCGGAAGCCCCGAAGATCACAATCGTTGTTTCTGAGGATGCACGCATCGTCTCTCCTTGCAGTTTTGGCAGTGGATCGTACACCCAGAGTATACGCGCAGCGCCCCGTGTGTGCCTAATGTTGTCTGGCAGACAGCCGGTAAATGATAAATCCGTATTGCTGATCATGGTAGACGGTCACGATGTGGATGTTTGCGCGGCGCAGCGGATCAAGCCAGGGCGCGGCATGTGTGGGGGAGGGCGCGGCGAAATAGCGCGGCTCAACCTGCGCGCGCATATCGTTCGCCAGCGCTTCCGGCAGCGGCATATAACGCAGGTCAGTGTGTGGTTCCGGTCCCTGGTAGTAGGTCAGCTCCCAGCCGAGCCAGTGATTGTAAACCGTTGCGCCGGTAAGTTCTGCGTTGAGAAAGTCCGCTAAACGGTCAATGCCGGTGTGTGTGCCCTGGTCGCCGCCGAGGGGCGCATGACCGCGCAGAGCCGCCGACACCGCCGGACTCGTTGCCAGAATCGCAAACAGTATCACAGCGCGCGTAACGTGAGAACGCCGGTTTTCGCGTCGCAGGTCGCGCGCCCTCTCCAACGCGATTGCAGAGGATGAGACAGTCGCCGGAAAGTCCCCCTCTCCATAGTTTCGCCGAGCGTTCAGCGAGGCGGAACGTCTCGGATGGAGAGGGGGATTTAGGGGGTGAGGCCGGTTCGCGTAATGTCCTATCCCGGTCAAATTCTTAATTTGCATCAAGTGCGCCCAGGCTGACCCCGCCCGAAAAAATCCGGCGATCATCCGCGCGCCCAGGATCAACAGAAACGGGATCAGGCTGTGCAGATAGCGGTCGAAGGTGTTGAACGCCACCAACCAGTACCAGCCCATAAACGCGATGCCGTAGCCCGTAATCAGCCAATCCGTGATATCGGCGCGCGTGCGCAACCGGGACCGGCGCGCCAGCCACACCGGAGCTACGAGCAGAAACGCCGTATTTACCCACCGTGACCCGGTCGCATAGTGCAGCCAGTGTGCCCACTGCTGCACGCGCGGGATCAGTTCATCAGCACGAATCAGGCGGCCTGGATCGTTGCGCGTATAGCCCAGATCGAAGAAGCTGCGCGGTGCGCGCGCCGCGTCCCACAGCAGCAGCAGCGCGATTCCGGCAACCAACGGCAGGGCAAACGCGCCCAACCGCCGCCCCAGGTCGCGCCAGCGCCCCCCG
>CAZMNL010000129.1:0-7704 GCA_964567525.1 uncultured Anaerolineaceae bacterium | reverse complement strand
AGTTGTCGTCGATGTTGCGGCCTTCGTAGGCGGCGATGGCCCGCTGCAGGTCGAACTTGTACCACGCCCGGTCGTACAGCGGGTACACGTACTCATCGCCGGCGTTGTCGAACGCATCGCCGGCGTTGAAGTCGCGGTAAGTGTAGCGCAGGCGTCCGAAGAACTCGTGCACGCCGTCCAGCGATACGTGGGCGTAGGCCTGCACGTCCGACTGGCGAAGCACGTGCGTGTTCTGGGCCGAATCGTCGACCATCAGAAAACTGAAATTCACCAACACGCCGTAGTCGATCAGCGCCACTCGACCTCGAAGTAACCTTCGGGGATGTCGATATTGGGCGTGCCGTATTCGCCCATCGTGCCCAGCTTGATCAGGTGCGCTTCCGGCGCGAACTGGTGCATGGCCCACAACACGTTGAGCGTGCCGTTGACGTTGTTCTCATGCACGGCCACCGCGTGATGTACGTCGATCATCGAATAGGGCGCGCTGGGAATCTCGCCGTAATGGACAATGACTTCCGGCTTGAAGTCCTGGATAATCTTACTGATGAAGAACCAGTCCTTGATGTCCCCGATGAACATTTCGATAGCTTTGCCGGTGACTTCTTTCCAGGCGTCCACGCGCATGTGCAGCGACTTGATCGGCGTCAGGCTGTCCGTGCCGCGTTCGGCGTGCATCAGGCGGCGCGTGAAGTTATCCACGACGGCGACCTCATGGCCCCGGTTGCTGAAATACATGGCGGTGGCCCACCCAAGATAGCCGTCACCACCCAGAATTAAAATACGCATTGTAGACCTTATACTCCTAACGCTTTTGACAGCGAAAACAGTGTTATGTTTGACCGCGAGATTGGCGCGCTCACCGGCATACCGGGCTGCCGCCGAATCCCCCATTGAGTCATAACCCGAACGAATGAGAAAAGTTCCGCAGAATTATACCGCGTTCTGCCGCGCGGTCGAACGATATCGGTTGATGCGCCGATCAGCAACCCGCTGACCGGGCGCGTTTCAATTTCGGGGCAAAAAGATACACCACAGAGATTTTTAAGGGAAAAAAGAGGCTGCCAAAAGAGTATTTGTTCCGTGAACTGGGCCGCAAACAGTCCCGTGTTTTCTCCGGGTTTTCTCTAATAATTTCTCCGTGCTCTCCGTGATCTCTGTGGTGAAAAAATTCTGCCCCCATTCTGGAATGCACCCGCTGACCGCGCACATTTTGCTTTACGGGCGCTTGGTGTATACTTTTTTTGACAATCGTTTGTCTCAGCCGGAATCGCCAACACACCACAAGGGGGATATTGCCCGATGAAATGCGTCCATTGTGAAAAAGATGCGCGTGCCATCTGCCGTTGGTGCGGGCGCGCCGTTTGTAACGATCACATCAAGAACATGACCTACATCATCTCCGTATACGTGGGGGGTGAGAAAAAAGTTCCGAAATCGCTCGTCGTGGCCGATGCGGTCTGGTGCGGCGTGTGCAAGCCGCAGCCGGAACCGATTGAAATGCCGTATCTCGATTAAAGACAAGCCTTTAAGCGATTAGCTGGTGTGCGATTACCCGGTTTTCGCTGCCCTAACTACGCTAGCATAGACAGATGGCGCGCGGATAATCTAATGAACGATCAAGCTGAACTGCTCGCAAAAGTAACCTGGCAGGACCCCGAAAGCGGCGCAACGCGGGAATATGTGCTGATCGAAGGCGCAACCGCGACCATTGGCCGCCTGGACCATAACGAAATCTGCATCCCTGAACGGCACGTCTCGCGCGAGCACGCCGTGATCAACTTCCGCGACGGAATCTTCATGATCACCGACCTGGGCAGCGCCAACGGTACGTTCGTCAATGACCAGCGCCTCGAAGACTCGTTCCCGCTCGCCAGCGGCGATGTGATCCGGCTGTATGTGCCCGTGCTGCACTTTTCCGCCGTCGTCAGCGATGAAGAGATCGAACAGGCGCGTATCACCGGCACACTGATCGTGCCTGCCGCCGCTGACGGACAGGCCGTGCTGCACGTCACCTCCGGCCAACAAGAAGGGGCCACCATCCCGCTGCTGACGCCCACCGTCACGATTGGACGCGAGACACGCAGCGCCAACTGGGACATTGCCTTGCAGGATCGCTCGGTGTCGCGTCCGCACTGCGAACTGGTCAAGCAGGATGACGGGACCTGGACGATCACCGACCTGGACAGCGCCAACGGCACGATGGTCAACAGCACGACGGTTGAGCCGGGCGAGCCGCACTCCCTGCAAGACGGGGCCGTGATCACGCTGGGCGAAACCAAGATTCTGTTCCGCGTGGGCAGCGGCTAAACGGTAAGTAACTATGGCGAACATTTACCGCAACATTGGCTCGGTCATCAAAGATACCGGCGGGCTGTGGGATCGCCTCGATGACCAGGTAAGCGCCGCGTCCACTGCGAACGCACCCGGCGAGATCGGCGGTCTGTGGGGCAAGATCGTGGTGGCGAACGTCGGCGGCATGTGGGACGAATTCGACAACGAGACGGTCATGCTGCGCGCCGACCAGCTCAAACCGGGGAGGCGCGATCTGTGGCAGGAAGCCACCGACGAAACGTTGATCCTGTCGCAGGAAGGACTGCTGGCGATCTGGGAGGCGGTGCTGGCGGGCGGCAACGCGATCAGCGAAGTGGACGTTGAGGGCACGATGGTGATCAAGGCCGCGCCTGCCACAAGCATCTGGTCGCGCAGTGCTGAAGAAACCCTGATGCTCGCGCGCCCGGACGAGAGCATCTTCGCCCAGCAGTATCACGCCCGCGACCTGACGACCTTCCGCCCGGTGCGTGTGGGGGGCTACGCGCTGAAAAAGCTCAGCGACGCGCGCGGCGAAACCTACTGGATTCTCAAGAACCTGCGCACCGATGCCTACCTGCGCCTGACCGCCGAGCAGGTCTTTTTATGGGAGCAGATGGACGGCAGGGCCAGCGTGCAGGATATCGCCGTCGCGTATATGCTGCAATACGGCAAACTGGCGATCAACAGCCTGCTGCTGCTGCTGGACCAGTTGCAACAAAAAGGGTTCATCGAGCCGTTGGTCAACGTCTACGGCGCGGCGGACGAATCCATTGTGCGGCGGCGGCAGAACGTGCTGTGGCGGCGGGCGCTGCGCGCGCTGTTCAATTACGAGATCAGCATTGGCGGCATTGACGGGATCATCACGCGCACGTATCACGCGGCGGGGCGGGTGTTGTTCCTGCCGGTGCTCCAGTGGATCATGCTGGTCGTGATCGCTGCCGGGGGCGTGACCTTCCTGGGGCTGCTCACCGGCCTGATCGACCGCGAGGTCGCCGTGATCGGCGGGGCGGGCGCGATCATCGGCGTGATCACGCTGTACGTGTTGCAGTTCATCACGCTGATGCTGCACGAATGGGCGCACGCCATCGCCACCAAGCACTACGGGCGCGAGGTGCGGCGGGGCGGGTTTCTGATCTACATGGGGATGCCTGCCGCGTTCGTGGATACCACCGATATCTGGATGGAGCCGCGCCGCCCGCGTATCGTGGTGAGTTGGGCGGGGCCGCATTCGGGCTTCTTCCTGGGCGGGCTGGCGAGCCTGGCGCTGCTGGCCGTGCCGGGCACATTCTGGCAGGGCGTGCTGTACCAGTTCGCGCTGCTGACCTACCTCACCAGCTTTATGAACCTCAACCCCCTGCTGAAGCTGGACGGTTACTACATCCTGATGGACTGGCTGGAGATCCCGCGCTTGCGCGAGCGAAGTCTCGCCTTTATCGGTAAGCCGCTGCGCGACAAACTGCGCGCGCGCCAACGCTGGACGCGCGAGGAAAAAATCTTCGCGGTGTTCGGTGCGCTCTCCGGCCTGTGGACGCTGCTGGCGATGGGCCTGCTGATCGCCACGCTGGGTGGCTACCTGCTGACCTTCGCGCAGACGCTCCCCGGCATGATCGTGATTGGTGCGGTGCTGCTGCTGCTGACGCTGCGCTGGGGACGCCGTCGCTGGCGCAGGTGGCGCACTGCCCGCCGCAAAAAGCGCCTTGCCGCGCAGGTCGGGGCGTAGTCTCACCCCCGTGCCCCCGCGTATGCTGCGCATTCGTTTCAATCAGGCGCTTGCTGCGCAAGCGTTGGAGAGGGGAGTCGGTCGCAGTAAAGTCCCCCTCTCCATAGTTTCGCTGAGCGTTTAGCGAGGCGGAACATCTCGGATGGAGAGGGGGATTTAGGGGGTGAGGCTAGCGAACAAATCTCACTCCTGCGGCACGAGGCGCACTTCGAACATGCGCGGCCACTTTTTGCCGGTGAGCAGGTACGTGTCACTTTCCGGCAGGTAGGCGATGCCGTTCAGGTACGCGGTTGTATAGCTCTCGTCGGCCTGCTTGTATTCGCGCAGGTTGCGCGCGTCGATCAGCGCCGCCACCACGCCGTTTGTCTTGTTGATCTTCAGGATGTATTCGGTCGTCCAGATGTTCGCGTAGACGTAATCGCCGACGCATTCCAGTTCGTTGAGGCGGCTCAGGTCGATCAACTGGTCCTGCGCGGGGATGCGCTGCACGGCCCAGCCCTGGAAGGTCACCGCCAGGCTGTACTTGAGTTCGAACGTCTCAGGATCGCGCACCTGTAAGAATGGGTTGCCGTCGCTCATATAGAGCTGCTCGCCGTCGTAACACAGCCCCCAGCCCTCTCCCTCGTAGCTGAACTGATCGACCTGTTCGAACGTTTCGCGGTCGTACACCACCGCGACCTCGTCCTTCCAGGAAAGCTGGATCAGCCGGTCGCCGACCAGCGCCAGTCCCTCGCCGTAGATGTCGGGATTTTCGAAAATGCGCAGCACCTCGCCGGTCAGCGGGTCAACCGCGCGCAGCGACGTGATCTCGGAGTCAGAGTCTTCGCCGGTGCTCTCGTACAGCACACCGTCATGCACCAGCAAACCCTGTGTCCACGCGCCGGGATCGTGGGGGTAGACCTCGATCACTTCCGGCACCAGGAACTCGACCGGCGCATCCATCGGATTTGGACCCTGCGCGCCAGTCACGCCGGTCACGCCTACGATCAGCAGCAGCGCCAGCAGCGCCAACCCGATCCGCGCTTGTGGAAAACGTTTCATCACGAAAAACACCTTTCGTTATACCGCTTACCGTTATCGAAAAATGACGCTAACCCGCCGGGCGCGGCGCAGCGTCGCCCAGTTGGAACACGGCGAGCGCCTGGTCATGCAGCCGCCCATTGGTGGCGAGCGTGTGCGTACCGCTCAGCGCGTCACGGCTGAGTTCGCCCTCAAAGTCGCTGACCTTCCCCCCGGCCTCCCACACGCACAGGATACCGGCCTGCACGTCCCAGGGTTTGGGGCCGCTTTCCCAGTATACATCCATACGCCCTTCGGCGACCCAGCACAAATCCAGCGCCGCCGACCCGATGCGGCGCACGCCCTGTGCCCGGCGCAGGAAGTGGTTAAACGTCGCGCCGTTGTTGTCTGCGGCGGTCCAGCGGTTGTAGGGGAAGCCGGTGATCACCAGGGCGTCGGCGAGATCGGCGGTCTCGCTGACGCGCAGGGGCCGCCCGTTGTGCATCGCGCCGCCGCCGCGCAGCGCTTTGTAGGTATCGTCGTGCATCGGGTCATGCACCACGCCGAGAACCGGCAGCAAATCCGGCCCGGAGAGCGCGATACTGACCGAAAAGATCGGGAAGCGGTGCGCAAAATTGGTCGTGCCGTCCAGCGGATCGACGTACCAGTGATAGGGGGTCTGATCGGCGGGCGGGCCGTAATCGCCGCCTTCCTCCCCGACGATGTGGTGATCCGGGAATGCGTCATGCAGCGCGCGCAGAATAAACGCTTCGCTGGCCCGGTCCGCGTCGGTGACCAGATCGATCTGCGACGATTTGCTGCTGCTGGTGCGCGGTTTTTCGAAGTACTGGCGCAGGATCGCGCCAGCTTCGCGGGCGATGGCTTCGGCGGTTAAGAGCGCGGCCTGTGGATCGAATGGATGCGACATGAATGTTTTTCCTGCTGTGTGCGTGTATACCGTGCGCGATTATACCGCGTGTGTGCACGATGCAAACCCGCGCCGCGATTTGGGGGGAGACTGGCTGGCGATTTTGTACGTTGTTACAATGTGTTGATGGCTATAGTTGCAGAAAGGAGCAAGCCGCAATTCCTCCCAGGCCGGAAGGCATGGGTTTCCTTGCGGCGTTTCTATGAAACTCAACGAACGATTAGCGGTTGCACGTGGCGAAAAACCCGCCGACTTGCTGTTAACCAACGTGCAGTTGGTCAACGTCTTTACCGGGGAAATCTACCCGGCCAACATCGCAATCAGCAGCACGCACATTGTGGGCGTGGGCGACGGCTACGAGGCGGTTGAGACGGTGGACCTGGGCGGGCGCTATGTCGCGCCGGGCCTGATCGATGCGCACGTACACATCGAAAGCAGCCTGTGTACGCCGCCAAGCTTTAGCGAGGCAGTGCTGCCGCACGGCGTCACGACCGTGATCACCGACCCGCACGAGATCGCCAATGTGCATGGCGTGGATGGCGTCCGCTACATGTTCGACTCGGCCAAGTATGGTTACCTGAGCATGTACGTGATGGCCTCAAGCTGTGTCCCGGCGACTCATATGGAAACCTCCGGCGCGTTTCTGGATGCTGGCGATCTGGCTCAACTGCTCGAAGACCCCTGGGTGCTGGGGCTGGCGGAAGTGATGAACTTCCCCGGCGTGGTCAGCGGCGATCCGGACATGATGGAAAAGATCGACGCATTCAGACATCGCGTGATTGACGGCCACTGTCCGGGGCTGTCCGGCCAGGCGTTGAACGCTTACATCGCCGCCGGAGTCCAGAGTGACCACGAATGCACGACGGTTGATGAGGCGCTGGAAAAGCTGCGCCAGGGCCTTGTGATCTTCATCCGTGAGGCGACTAATGCACAAAACCTGCGCACGCTGCTGCCGCTGATCACGCACGAGAACAGCCGCCGTATCTGCTGGTGTACCGACGACCGCCAGCCCGCCGACCTGATCGACGAAGGCTCTATCGACCACATGATCCGCGTTGCCATCGCTGAGGGGCAGATTGACCCGGTGGACGCGATCCGTATGGGCACGCTTAACCCGGCGCAGTACTTCTCTATGCGCGACCGGGGCGCGATTGCGCCGGGCCGCCGCGCCGACCTGTTCGTGTTCTCCGATCTGCACGCTCCGCACGCCGAGATGGTCTATCGCGGCGGCAAACTGGTCGCGCAGGATGGCGCGCTGACCGTCGCACTCAAACCGCCGATGGTCCGACCGCTGCCGCGCTCGGTGAACGTGCGCTGGGAAGACGTAGATTTCCGCATCCCCGCCGTATCCAATTGCATCCGCGTGATCGGCAGCCTGGAAAACCAGCTTATCACGCGGCACCAGGTCATGGACGCGCGCATCGAAAACGGGCACGCGGTCGCGGACGTGGCGCGCAACCTGCTGAAAATCGCCGTGATCGAACGCCACCACGCGACAGGCAATATGGGCAAGGGCTTTATCACCGGCATCGGGCTGCGGCGCGGCGCGATTGCGGGCACGGTGGCGCACGATCACCATAACCTGGTCGTGATCGGGGCCGACGACGCCAGCATGATGACCGCCGCGCGCGCCGTCGAGCGGATGGGCGGCGGGTTGGTGGCGGTGGATGGTGAGCGCGTGCTGGCCGAGCTACCGCTGCCGGTCGGCGGGCTGATGAGCGACCGGCCCATCGCTGAGGTCCGGGCC
>CAZMNL010000128.1:0-7719 GCA_964567525.1 uncultured Anaerolineaceae bacterium | reverse complement strand
TGATGCCCGCGCTGCGATAGCCAGACTGCGCTGTGAGCAAGTGCGCATTCAGTGCGATATGGTACTCGGTAGCGTGCATAGGGCGGATTATACCAGAAACCGGCAGGGTTCAGATGAGAAAGTTATTCGAATTGTAGGGCTGACTCTTTCTAACAAAAAATTTACCGCAGAGGACGCAGAGGGCGCTGAGATAAAACAAGGATTAAGAGAAGAACTCTCTTTTTGATTTTTTCCCTCTGCGTTCTCAGCGTCGCTGCTTGCTGCGCGTCTGCGGTAAAATTCGCATTTGAATGATTCAGCCCTAGACCGCAAACAAGGCTGGTTTTCGCTACGCGGGGTGTGCGCTATAATCTGCCCCACAACAATTGTGATCTGAACGCGCTGGATGACGAGGAAACGGAGCCAGACTGACCGTGAGCATTGACCGCCAAATGGTGATCCACATTGCCGAACTGGCAAAGTTGAAATTGACCGAAGCAGAAATTGACCTGTATGCCGAGCAGTTATCCGATATTCTGGCGTATGCCGGGCGCTTACAGCAGCTTGACACGGACACGATCTCACCCACTGCGTCGGTTCTGCCGTTGCGTAACGTGTTGCGTCCGGATGCGGTACAGTCGTCGCTGCCGCGCGACGCGGCACTTGCAGAAAGCGCTGATGCTGTTGAGGGACAGTTCCGCGTCGAAGCGGTCTGGGATACCGACTGACAAGGCGCCATCCACACGGCGAGAAGGGTGATGTACTGTGAGCGTTGAAAAATCGTCTTCCCGGCTGCTGCTGATCGATGGGGATGCACCGTTGATTGACGCGGCAGTTACGCGCTTTCAAAGCGAAGGGTATCACGTCGATACAGCATTGACAGGCCAGGATGGTCTGGCAAAGGTTCTGGACTTCCGCCCGAACCTGGTCTTGTTAGCGGCACGCCTGGAGGATATGGAAGGGTTGGAGGCATTTCACCGGCTGCGCGACCTGCCGCGCGCCCGGCATATCCCGGTGATGGTACTGGCCGGGCGCAGCGACGTGATATTACAGAACCAGATGCTCGAAGCCGGAGCGTATGATTTTATCGAGAAGCCGGTCGATTTTGATATCCTGGTCCTGCGCGTGCGTAATGCGCTGCGTAAAGCTGAACGCGAAGGCCTGACCGAAACGCGCACCGGTTTACCCACCGACCGCCTGATCCGCGAGCGCCTGGAAACGCTGGACACCCAGCGCGATTGGTTCCGCATGGATATCACGATCTCGGATTTCAGCGTATTCCGCGACCTGTACGGGTTTGTTACTGCTAATGAGGCGCTGCGATTTGCCGGAAACCTGATCGCGCAGATCGTCAACGAACACGGCAATGCCAGTGAC
Organism: uncultured Anaerolineaceae bacterium; assembly: GCA_964567525.1. Taxonomy (GTDB): domain Bacteria; phylum Chloroflexota; class Anaerolineae; order Aggregatilineales; family Aggregatilineaceae; genus CAYRNY01. The sequence goes on along the minus strand of CAZMNL010000128.1, from coordinate 6,363 downwards.
TTCGTGGGCCATTACACCGGCACGGAGGATTTTGTCGTGATCACGCAGATCAACGGCGGCCCGCGTTTGCAGGCGTTGTTAGCGCAGCGGCTCGCACAAGAGTTGGAGTCGTTTTATAACTTCGAGGAGCGTGATCGCGGCTATGTGCTGATCGAGGACGGCGCAGGCGGGAGCGTGCAAAAATCATTGATGGCGGCCCGTATCACCGTGTTGCAGGGCGGCGCTGCTGAGGACGCTGTAACAGCACCGTCCTCCGACGATGACGAACATTGGATTGATGCCGCTGATGACGCTCGCCCTACCGCCGCTGATCGCACGGACTCTGATGGTGACTCCGGCAGCGAGGATGACGATTCGGCCTTCGACTGGTAAGGCGAGGCGGTGATGAACTGCGCCGCCTGATGCAAACACAACAACACCTCTTGGGCACTCTTCCAAGAGGTGTTGTTCCGATAACGGTACGCGCCATCAGCGCGGCCCGTCACTCTCCATTAACGCGCGTGCCGATAGGCTTGCCCAACACCGCATCCATCAGGCTGTGATCATCCCAGATGTTGAGTACAATCAGCGGCAGTTGGTGATCCATACACAGCGTAATCGCGGTCAGGTCCATCACGCGCACGCGGTATTTGATCGCATCCGAATAGCTGATGTGGTCAAATTTGGTGGCGTCAGGGTTCTTCTTGGGATCGTCGGTGTAGATGCCGTCAACCTGCGTGCCTTTGATCAGCACTTCCGCATCAATTTCCATCGCCCGCAGCGCCGCCGCCGTATCCGTCGTGAAATAGGGATTCCCGGTTCCCCCGGCAATAATCACGACGCGCCCTTTTTCCATATGGCGGATCGCACGCCCCCGAATGTAAGGTTCGGCGACCTGGTTCATGGCAATGGCGGTCTGAACACGGGTGGGCACGCCGATGCGTTCCAGCGCGTCTTGCAGCGCCAACCCGTTCATGACGGTTGCCAGCATCCCCATGTGGTCGGCGGTCGGCTGGGCCATACCATGCTGCACGCCGATATTACCGCGCCACAGGTTGCCCGCACCAATCACCAGCCCGACCTGAATGCTGAGTTCGTGAATGTTCTTGATCTTCTCGGCGATCACGGCAGCCTGTGCCGGATCAATGCCCGAACCAGATTGTCCCGCCAGCACTTCGCCGCTGAGCTTGAGCAGAATACGGTTATAACGGGGCTGAGCAGTGGTACTCATCAGGCATCCTCGCTGTCCAATCGAATTTTTGGAGGGTTAACCGGGCAGCACGGCCCGGCGGCAAAAAAAGGGGGATTAGGCTGTTTCCCTAATCCCCCTTGCATATCCCATGCCGTGATTACTCGTCGGCTTCGTCTTCAGCCGCTTCGCCAACGGCGATGCGGGCAAACTGGCCGATGGAGATGTTCTCTCCCAGGTCTGCAATCGCCTGAGTGATCATATCACCGATAGTCTGGCTGTCGTCTTTGATGAACGGTTGTTCGAGCAGCACGATTTCTTCGAAGAACTTGTTCATGCGCCCTTCGATGATTTTATCCACGACACTTTCGGGCTTGCCTTCTTCCAACGCGCGGCGGCGCTGCAAGTCCCGTTCCGCTTCGAGCACGGCAGCGGGGACATCCTCACGCGTGAGATATAGCGCGCCGAGGTTGGCAACTTGCAGGGCGATGCTGTTGGCTAAGTTGCGAAACTGGTCGGTATTCGCCACGAAATCGGTTTCGCAGTTGAGTTCCACCAGCACGCCCAGGCGATTGTTATGGTGGATGTAGGCGTGAACAATGCCTTCGTTAGTAGCGCGACCGGCTTTTTTCGCGGCCTTAGCCAGGCCCTTCTCACGAAGGAAATCGGCGGCCTTTTCCATGTCACCGTCAAACTGGGTCAGGGCGTTTTTGCAGTCGAGAGGACCCGCACCGGTGCGGTCCCGCAGTTCCTTGACCATTTGGGCCGTGATCGTCATCGGCTAGTTTTCCTCGCTCTCTTGCTCGTCCAATTCATCTTTGTCATCGTCATCATCGTCATCGGCAAAATCAAGATCGCCGCTGCGCAGCTTCGCCAGTGTCGCTTCGCCCAGATAGGCTTCGTTGTCGTCCAGTTCGGTCATGACTTCTTCGAAGTCTACGTCTTCGCCATCTTCCATGTCGTCCATGATGCGTGTCTTGCGCAGCGCGATACCTTCCAGCGCCGCGTTAGACATGGTACTGGTCAGCAGTTTGATGGCGCGGATGGCGTCGTCGTTGGACGGGATGATGTAGTCGATCTGATCGGGATCGCAGTTGGTATCAACCAGCGCGATCACCGGGATATTCAGGATATTGGCTTCTTTGACGGCGGTATCTTCGCGGCGCGTATCCACGATATACACCAGGTCGGGCAGGCGCGACATATTGCGCAGACCGCCAAAACGCAGTTCCAGCTTTTCCATTTTGCGGTCCAGCAGCAGGCGTTCTTTTTTGGTCAGCTTGTCGAAGACACCTTCTTCACGCTGGCGTTCGAGCGTCTTCATGGTTTCCAGGCGCTCGCGGACGGTGCGCCAGTTGGTCAGCGTGCCGCCCAGCCAACGCTGGTTGATGTAGGGCATCCCGCAGCGGTTCGCCTCAGACGCAACCGTTTCCTGCGCCTGGCGCTTGGTCCCTACAAAGAGTATGGACCCGCCGTCGGCGACGGTGTCGCGTACCGTGGCATAGATTTCATCAATGAAGACGATGGTTTGCTGGAGATCGATGATATGAATGCCGTTACGCTCGGTGAAGATGTACGGCTTCATCTTGGGGTTCCACTTGCGGGCACGGTGGCCGAAGTGTACCCCGGTTTCTAACAGCGCTTTCATAGAAACAACGGGCATGATAGATAAACCTCCTGGTTGTGTTTGTCGTTCACACCATTCAACCCCTGCTCCAATCCGGCGCTGCCGGACAACACAAGCCGAGTCCTGGTGTGTGTTTATTGAGTTGATCGGGACGCTGCTGCACGAAAAATGCTGCGCCATCTCAACCCGGCGCAGCATTGTATCATAAGCTGCGGACGGCAACAAGCCCGCGATTGCCGTTCGCTCGCACGGATCAGCCGCCCGCGCCCTGGTGATCGGCGAGCAGCGCTTCGACCACAGCGATCAGGCTTTCTTCATCCTGGTAGCCCAACCGCATTTGAAAGACATCGCCTTTGGCATCCAGCAGCACGATCATCGGAATGCCCGATACGCGGTAGCGATTGGCTAACGGAGTAGTGGAGTAATGGTCAACGTTGAGGATATGAAAATCGATCCGGTCCTGGTAGTTCTCTTCGAGCCGTCGCACGGACGGGCGCATCGCGTTGCAGGCGCTTCACCACCAGGCGTGAAACTCAATAAAGTGCGGGTTGCCGCTGTTCACGATCACATACGGCTCGGTATCCTGTGTGGGCGAGGCGACCAGGTCGGCGATAGCCGTCAAGGTCCCCATCGGCCCGGCGAGCGTGGGCAGCGGCGTGGGCGAGGCCAAGACGCTCAACTCCGGGGTTGCGGTCGCAGCAGCACTGGCGACGGGCATGGCGACCGCCGTTTGCAGGGCGGCGCGCTGCTCCTGGCTGCACGCGGAAACTGCCAGCGCCAGCAAAGTCAGCGCCACGCTGAAAATCAACCAACGTTTCATAAAGTGATGCCTTCTCCTCGATGGGTACGGATTGGAACCATTGTAGCCCGATTTGAAGTCATAGATCAACCGGGTTTGATATTTTCGGTCTGCATTGAGCTTGCCGCTAAGCCGTGTCATCGTGAGGCGGCGCGATCACCGTATCCCACGCGCGTTCTGCCAATGCCTGCATCACCTGGTAGTTGGTCATATCCAGGTGAATCGGCGTCAGGGATACATACCCGTTATGCGTCGCCCACAGATCGGTACCTTCTTCGGTGGTGTCGCCGGTGGGCGGCGTACCACCGATCCAGTAGTACGGCTGCCCGTAGGGATCGGTGCGCGTGATCAGCTCGTCGTTGTAGGTGCGCAGCCCCTGCCGCACGACCTTAACACCTTTGATCTGGTCCAGCGGCAGCGTGGGAACATTTACATTGAGCAGGGTCAGCGGCGGAAGCTGCTTATAAACGCCCGATGCCACGATACGCTGTGCGACGGCGGCGGCAGTGCGGTAATCGGCATCGTGCGCGCGATCCAGCAACGAGAACGCAATCGCCGGTTTTTGGGCGATCACGGCTTCGAAGGCCGCCGATACCGTACCGCTGTAGGTCAAATCCTGCCCCATGTTCGGCCCCCGGTTGATGCCGGAAACCACCAGGTCAACCGGTTCTTCCACGAATCCCAGCAGCGCGACCGCGACCGCATCCGAAGGCGAATCGGATGTCGCGTAGGCGTCGATGCCGTCAATCGGAAAACGGACTTTCTCGATGCGCATCGGTTTGTGCATCGTCTTACGGTGACCGATGGCGCTGCGGTTTTCTTTGGGGGCCATGACCGTCACCTTGCCGAAAGCCAGCATTGCCTCAGCCAGCGCAATAATGCCCGATGCACCGATGCCGTCATCGTTCGATACGAGAATGTGCATGATGTTTTTCCCCTGTGCATAAACCGTTGTCATCTGCTGTCCGGGCGCGCATTGTACCATGTTCGCGGATCATGTGATATACGCCGCGCGGCACATTTCGCTGTAAACGCGACTCGGACTATAATTGTGAACGAAGCTGCGCTGTAAAACACGCTCGTAATGTATTCTGCATCCAGGTTGGGAGCAACCATCATGGACCCCGTGCAAGCCCTGGCTATTCTATCACTTGGCGCGTTTGTGGCCGTGTTGATCACGGCGATATTCTACGCTGTAACCGTGCGTCCGCGCCTGCTTGAGGCGGCACAGCCTGCCCAACAGCGGGGCGTGGATATGCAGTTGGTATCCGAACTCAGCGCGCAACGTGACCTGATCCAAGAGCTAAATATGTCGCTGGCACATCATACCGCGCAGCTTTCCACAGCAGCAGCGGGCAGTCCTCTCGATGATCTGCGCGGGGTGCTGCACGCCCAGACCGACGCCGCCCAGACAATCACCACGCTGCTGCACGATCACACAGATCGCCTGGCGGGGATGGATACGCAGTTAGCGCAGCAGGGCGAACGGCTGGCCCGGTTGGAAACACAGCTTGCCGGGCCGGGCCAGATACAGCCACCGGAACAAATCGCCCAGCAGTTGCAGGCGCAGTCCGAGCGTTTGCTGTCGATCAGCCAGTATCTTGAAGCGTGGGCGCACGCGCGCGCCGAACAAGATACCCGGCTCGCTGAGCACGCGCGTATTCTCGCGGAACTTGACCGCGAACTGGCCGCGCAAGCGACAGCCGTACAGCAGTTGGATGGACAGGTCAACGATCACACGGCGATGCTGCATCGCGCAGCGGAAGAACGCGCCGAACAAAAGAACCTGCTGCAAAAACTCTTATCGCAGATCAACGAGCTGTTTCCCTTGATGGAACGGCTCAAAGCGCCCACCCCGCGCCCTGGTCAGGATCGCCTGACGGATATCAAGGGCATTGGCCCGGTATATTCGGGCCGCCTGTACGAAGGGGGCATTTACACGTTCAAACAGCTTGCCGCCATGACGCCCGACGAAGTGAAGCTATTGATCGGGCGCAACATTGACGCGGAAAACTGGATCGAACAGGCACAGCTTTTCGCCTCGCAGCGTGAGAAAGTCGAGACGATCCAGTGAGCCATCCAAACCGCCGCCGCCTGGTTGCCCGGCTGGACGTGTTATTCTTCGTCGGTCTGCTGCTGACTTCGGGGATCGCGGCGCTGCTGTTTAGCGTCCGGTTCGATGACGCGGATTCTGCTATCCAGCGTGCGACGGTGACGCACACGGCGACCGCAACTCTGACCGCCACACCAACCGCGACAGATACACCGTCGCCGACTGTGACGCCGACTGTGACGCTAACTGTGACGCCAACTTTCTTTAATGCTGCGGCGGATACCGCGACCTACACCTTAACGCCCAGTGTCACGCCCTCAGCGACACCGTCTCTAACGCCCACGCCCACGCAGACCGCGACGGTGACTCCCTCTGCGACAAATACGCCCTGGCCCGCGCCATCCGGGATTATGCTTGATGCGCCGGTCTATGCCGGTGCGCCGCTGGTAATTTCCGGTCAGGCACAGCCTTACGATACGGTGCATGTGGTTAACGGGGAGCAGTGGATCGGTGGGGCGCTGGCAGATGACGCGGGCCGCTGGACGGTCACGGTACCGGATGGTTTGCCGCCGGGCGATTACGCACTGGATGTCGTCGCGCTCAGCCGAGAGGGGGTTAGCAGCGATGCGGTACGGATAGACGTGGCGGTTTTGGCGGCTCCAACGGCAACGCAAACCCCGTCTTTGACCACCACTCCTACATCGACTGTGACCGAT
>CAZMNL010000127.1:0-7739 GCA_964567525.1 uncultured Anaerolineaceae bacterium | reverse complement strand
GATCAGCAGCAGTTCTTTGGTTTCGCCCGCCTGGAAGCGCGCGAACACGTCTTCCAGCGTCATGCCCTGTCCGGCGGCGCGCAGCGCGGCCTGGGCGTCTACTTCCATACGGTGTATTTCAGCCGTCGAACGCGCGCCTTTGATGTTCTTGACGACTTCGAACATATCCCCGGCGTGCGGCGGGTTTTGCAGGCCCATCACGGAGACGGGCTGCGAAGGCCCGGCTTCTTTGATGATGTTACCCTTTTCGTCAAACATGGCTTTGATACGGCCATGCGATCCCCCGGCGACGACGATGTCACCGGTCCTGAGCGTGCCGTTCTGCACCAGCAGGGTAGCCACCGGGCCGCGTCCCAGTTCCATCCGGCCTTCGAGCACGGTCCCGGCGGCGATGGCGTCCGGGTTGGCGATGATCTCGGTGTCGTCGGCGACCAGGATGATCGCTTCGAGCAGGTCTTCGATACCGTCGCCGGTGATGGCGCTGACGGGCACGACCAGCGTATCGCCGCCCCATTCGTCAGAGCGCAGGTCGAGTTCTTCGGCGAGCTGCTGCTTGACATATTCGGGGTTGGCGTTGTTGCGGTCGATTTTGTTCAGCGCGACGAGGATCGGCACGCCTGCGGCGCGGACGTGGGCCAGCGCCTCGCGGGTGGTGGGCATCACGCCATCATCGGCGGCGACGACCAGCACGGCGATATCGGCCCCCTGCGCCCCGCGCGAGCGCATGGCGGTGAACGCCTCATGACCGGGCGTATCCAGGAAGGTGATCACCTGGTCATTGTGCGTGACCTGGTACGCGCCGATATGCTGCGTGATGCCGCCGGCCTCGCCTTCCTGCACATTGGTCTGGCGGATTTTGTCCAGCAGCGAGGTTTTGCCGTGATCGACGTGGCCCAGGATGGTCACGACGGGCGGGCGGCGGATGAGCTTGGCCTCGTCTTCGTCTTCGATGATCTGCCGCCAGGCCGGGGCCTCGCGGTCGGTTTTCTTGTCGGTTTCGGTGGCCGCCAGGGGTCGCGCCTCGTAGCCCAGGCCATCGACGACAATCGCGGCGGTGTCGAAGTCGATCTGCTGGTTGATCGAGGCCATGATCCCGTTGCTGATGAGTTCTTTCATCACCTCAATCGGGCTGGCTTCCATCAGGTCCGCGAGTTCGCGGACGGTCAAAAAGTCGGGTAGTTCGAGGATTTGTTTCTCTTTAGGCATAGATTGTTTTAACGGCGAGCGCTGCACTAACGGCAGTGCCGGGCCGTGTTCTCCTTTCAGCTAGATAGACAGTGCGCACGGCTGTACGCAGCGATGCGCGGCGGTGTTGCGGTATGTGCGCACTGCGTCCGCGCACGATCTTGTGAAGCGTTGCGGGGCGTGGGTGTCCGTTTTTAGCTCGAACGCGAGGGCCTCCCAGAAACGCTAAAAACCAGCCACCGATAACGCGCAGGCGTTCAGTCCGGTTTCGGGTGCGCAGCCCGAAGCCGGTCTTGATCGGCATCGCTGAGCGTGGTGCGCAGCGCTTTCGCCAGGACATCCGACGCCAGGGCGCGATCCCAACAGGCGGGATCGTCGCAGAGATAGGCACCGCGTCCGTTACGTTTGCCGGTCGGGTCGATGTGGACTTCGCCCTCCGGCGTGCGCACCAACCGGGTCAGCGTGCGCTTGTCAGCAGTAGTCCGGCAGACCGCGCAGGTGCGTTGTGGAATGTGTTTGCGCCGTTTGGGCGTCGTGCGCGACTTTGCCATGCTGCGTCTCAGTGGTCAAAACCGGTGGTTAAGGGTGCGCTGCCGTGCGTTGGATCGTGACCGGCCTGCACCCACCAACAGAGGGGCCGACATTGCAGCGGCAGCGGCAACATCAGCCCGTGCAGAAATTAATGGTTGCGATGTGCGCCACCATACGAGCCGGGATCAGTCGATCAATTCTTCCCAGTCGTCGCGTTTGCGCCCACCTTTACGCCGCCGTTTGGCGACGATCTCGCCGCGTTCCTCATCGAAGACCAGTTGGCGGCGCTTGAGCTTCGATTTTTCGCGCTCGCGCTCGTCCATTTCGATATCCGGTTCTTCTTCTTCAAAGGCCACGCGCGGCTTGGGCCGGGGCCTGGGTTTCTCTTCGGCGGCGGGCGGTGGTTCCGGCTCGATGATAGCCGGGGGCGCTTCCTCGTCCACCTCGGCCCCTGTGCCGATCTCGGCGACCGGTTCGGGCTGTTCTTCGACCGGGACGGCTTCGATCTCGTCCGTGTCGTCGTCCGCGACCAGCGGCGCGCTCACCGTGTCCATATCGGCGCGAGCGGCTTCGACGGGTTCTTGCTCAGGGATCGCCGCGTCGGGCAGCGTCTCCGGCGTGATATCCAACGTCGCGTCTGCTTCGGCGACCGCTTCGGCGACCGCTTCGGCGACCGCTTCAGCGACCGGCGCGGCGTCCACTTCCGGCGCGGCTTCCGGTTCGTCCTCGACGGTTTCAGCCGCACGCGGCGCGTCGGCGCGCAGGATCACGAGGTCATCCAGCGCGTAGCGGATCGCTTCCATCGCGTCCTCGCCTGCGCCGCCCTGCTTGAGCATCTGTTCCAGGCGCTTTTCATCGGAGAGCAGGCGGATCATCAGGTCGCCGACGTTTTCAACGCGCGAGAGCGCGCGGTTGATGTCGTCGTCGAGTTCCAGCTCGCGGATGTCCATTTCAAAGGCGCTGTCCGGCACGATGGTGCGGACGGTGTCCATTGCTTGCTGGCGATGGGAACGTTCGGAGTCGCGCACGGCCTTGAGTTCGCGCTCGGCCAGTGACGCAAATTCGGACAGGCGCTTGAACTCTTCCGGCGGGATGGCGCGGTTGGTGCGTTTCTTTTCGACGATGCGGTCGATGTCGTCCATCAGGGCGCTATGCGTTTCGCGCAGGTTGGACAGCGGCGGCTCGTCGATGCGCTCGTAGGCTTCCAGCACCGATTCCGAGACGCTCTTGATGTCGATACGCCAGCCGGTCAGCTTGGCGGCAAGGCGTGCGTTCTGGCCCTCGCGCCCGATGGCGAGCGAAAGCTGGTCATCCGGCACGATCACGGTCGCGGTGCGCCCGGTGTCGAAGTCTTCTTCGAGCAGCATATCGCTGACGCGCGCCGGGCTGAGGGCTTTGGCGATGAACTGCCCCGGTTCGGCGCTCCATTCGATCACGTCGATTTTTTCGTCGCTGAGTTCGCGCACGATGTTCTGAATGCGCATGCCGCGCATCCCGACGCACGCGCCAACCGGATCGACGCCTTCCTGCAAGGCAGCGACGGCGACTTTCGACCGGTGCCCGGCCTCACGCGCGATGCTTTTGATCTCAACCTGCCCGTTGTAGATTTCGGGTACTTCGTACTCCAACAGGCGGCGGAGCATATTCTTGTGCGCGCGGCTGACCACGATCTGCGGGCCGCGGCTGTTCTTCTTGACCTCGGCGACGTAGGCGCGCACCTTATCGTGCGGGCGGTAGCGTTCGCTGGGAATCTGCTCTTTACGCGGCATGACGGCTTCAGCGCGGCCCAGGCTGAGCGTGATCGTGCCGCCTGCGACGCTCTGCACCGTGCCGGTGATCAGGTCCCCTTCGCGCTCGATGAATTCGTCGTAGAGGGATTCGCGCTCAGCTTCGCGGATGCGCTGCAAGATCACCTGTTTGGCGCTCTGCGCGGCAATGCGCCCGAAGTTCGTGCCGGTCTTGACCGGGACCATCACCATATCGCCGATTTCGGCGTCCGGGAAATGCTCGCGGGCGACGGACAGTAAAACTTCGGTCTGGTCGGTCGTCACTTCGTCCACGACCTCTTTTTCGAGGCGGATCTCGGTCTGACCGTCGAGGCTGATATGCGCTTCGACGCTCTGGTTGTTGCCGATATTGGCATCGCGTTTGTAAGCCGACACGAGCGCCTGCGAGAGTGCTTCGAGCACGACCTCGCGGGGCAGCGCGCGCGACTCTACGATTTCGTTAAAGGCCAGGGTGAAATCGCTCTTCATGGTTCCCCGTTCATCACTTGCCTGGGTTAACAGATAGCTGGGTGAAAATGCCGCCGATCGATCACTAGATATAAAGAAAAGTGGGGGGTGGCCCACTTTCCAGCGCGGTCATTTCGTTTCAGTGCTTACAGTATATCACGGCGGGCGAAGGTTGACAAGGGTCACGCGGGTAATATTTCTATTACGGAAAACGTTATTCGCTTGATGTGGCGGGGTGGGGTGGCGACGGACGCCCGGCCCTAAAGAGCCGGGCTATAGCTCGGAAGCCCCGCTCAAGCGGGGCTAGATTCCTGATCTGTTTGCGGGTATAGCCTGGTGGTGCGAACCTGCGGTTCGTTGCGCCGGGCGGGGGCGCGGTGACTGCTCACGCGCGCCCACCAACCGCCAACTGCCAATCGCCAACCGCTTCCCTCACGGCAGCGCGTCATGATCGTCCAACCAGTCCACGATGCGGTGCAGCGGCACAATGATGCGATCATTTTGCCAGCGCAGCCTGGCTTCGACACCGTGTTTCGCCAGCGACTTCTTGCTGACCGCGAAACGCACCGGCGCGCCGATCAGGTCGGCGTCGTTGAACTTCACGCCCGCCGATTCCGGGCGATCATCGAGCAGGGTATCGTACCCGGCGTTTTCGAGATTCTCGTAGACCTGTTCGGCGACTTCGTGGATATCATCGCCTTCGCCGACCGTGACGATATGCACGTCAAACGGCGCGACCGCAACCGGCCAGATGATGCCGTAGTCGTCGTGGTGGGCCTCGATGATCGCGGCCATCAGGCGCTCTAAGCCGATCCCGTAGCTGCCCATGAGTACCGGTTGGGCGGTCCCGCGTTCGTCCATGAAGGTCACGCCGACCGCCGCGCTGTAGAATGTGCCGAGCGCGAAGCAGTGCCCCAACTCTATCGCGCGCTCGATATGCAGCCGCCCCTGATCGCAGCGCGGGCAGATCGCGCCGTCATACGCGGTGGCGATATCGGCGGTGATCGCCGGGGTGAAGTCGCGCGGGACGTTGACGCCCGCCAGGTGATAGCCCGCCTCGTTCGCGCCGGAGACGAAGTTGGCCCCGGCTCGCACCGAGCGATCCGCCACGACGGTCACGGCGGGCGGCAGCCCGATGGGACTCGCGTAACCGGGCACCGCGCCCGCCGCGCGAATCTGGTCCTCGTCGGCGGCGCGCAGTTTCCCGCCGCCGAGCGCGTTCGCCAGCTTGACCTCGTTCACGTCCAGGTCGCCGCGAATCACCGCGAAGACAAAACGCTCGGATGCGCCATCCGGCGGGGCGTGCATGAAGAACACGGCCTTGAGCGTCTGCGCGGTGCTGACATCCAGGAAGCGGGCGACCTGCTCAATGGTGGTGCAGTCCGGCGTGGCGACCTTCTGGACCGGCTGCAAGTCCGCCGGGGTCGCGGCGCTGTCTTCGGGCAGATCGAACGCGGCGGTTTCGACGTTGGCGGCGTAAGTGCAGGTGTCGCAGGCCACGTAGCGATCCTCACCCTGGGGGTGGGGCAGCACGAACTCGTGACTCATGCTGCCGCCCATCGCGCCGTTATCGGCCTCGACCTTCACCACGTCCAGATCGACGCGCTCGAAGATGCGCTCGTAGGCGGCGATCATCGCGTCGTACTGCGCGCGCAGGCCGGTTTCGTCGGCATCCATCGAGTAGGCGTCCTTCATGGTGAACTCGCGCAGCCGGACCAGGCCCCCGCGTGGGCGCGGCTCGTTGCGGTACTTGGTCTGCACCTGGTAGATCAACTGCGGCAGGCGCTTGTAGCTGTCGATCTCGTGGGCGGCCAGCGCCGCGACGACCTCTTCGTGCGTGGGGCCGAGCGCGAAAGCGCGCCCGGTGTCGGTTTCGAAGCGCTGCAAGACCGGCCCGAAGCTCTCCCAGCGCCCGGTGGCCTGCCACATTTCGGCGGGCTGTACGACCGGCAGCCGGACTTCCTGCCCCCCGGCAGCGTTCATTTCTTCGCGCAGGATGGTGGCGATACGGTCCATGACGCGCCAGCCCAACGGCATCAGCGCGTAAATCCCGGCGGCCACAGGTCGCACGTAGCCCGCACGGATGGCGAGCTGGTGACTGACCATCTCGGCATCTGCCGGGGCGTCGCGCAGCGTGCGCGTGAACAGTTCGCTGAAACGCATGGTGGTTGCTCCTTTAAAAGCGGTAAGCGGTTAGCTTTGAGCTATAAGCTAAGTAGGCGTGCAAAAATGAGTCCGCGTTTTCGAAAGTTCTTTTTGCTTTACCTCACCCCCCGGCCCCCTCTCCAGCCTCCGGAGAGGGGGAGTCTTTAAGCCCCTCTCCGCGTGTGGAGAGGGGTTTGGGGTGAGGTGAATCTGGACATCTGCAAAGGTAGAGAGTGTTTCAAACTGCGGTGTTGTTTTTAGACGCCTACTAAGAGCAGAAAACATCCGAACGAGTCGCTTCAGATCAGCAGACCGTGTTGTGCCCTGCATTATGAGCCAGAAATTGGCTCTCAGCAACAAAAAACCGGCGTCGGAATGGTCCGAACGCCGGGTAAAAGCCGTTGTTCTGCATGGCTTGCACGCAACGGGCGCGCGCTACCTGACGGACCATCCGTGACGGATGCCGGTTCCAGGGACGCGGCCAGGGTTGACGGTGAGTATGATTGTGATCATCATGAGTGTATCGTAACGCGATTCGCGGCGGCGTGTCAATGCGTGGGGCGATCAATTTGGGCGTTTTGCCCGAAAACCGGGTGTGTTATACTGGCGTCCGATTGGTTTATTGGCGAAAGAGATGTGCTGTAACGCTTATGCCCCAACGAGTGCTTGATATCACGGATGGCGTGGCGATGATCGTCACGGATTTGCACGGCGACCGCGATGCCTATCTGCGCTATGTGCGGCGCTTTCGGGACCTGCACGCGGCAGGCGAGGCGCAGCGTTTGATCCTGCTGGGCGACCTGATTCACGGCTACGGGCGGCCCGAAGAGGATTTCAGCGTGAGCATGGTTCGCAACATGATCGCGCTGCGTGAGGAATTCGGCCCGGAGAACGTGATCATGCTGCTGGGTAATCACGAGATGCCGCACATTTACGGCGTCTCGCTGTTCAAGGGCGAGCACGAATTCACCCCGCGCTTTGAGCACAATCTCGGCGAACACCGCGAAACCGTGCTCGCGTTCTTCGAGTCGCTGCCGTTTTACGTGCGCACGGCGGCGAGCGTGATGCTCTCGCACGCCGGACCCGCGCCAGAAGTGCGCCGCCGTACCGCCGACCTGCTGGACTTCGATCACCGCGCGATCCTGGAAAGCATCGACGCGGCGCTGGCGCAAGAGGGCGATCTCGCGGGCATGTACGCGCAGTACGAGCGCATCACGGGCGAGAACTACGCGGAAAGCGCCGAATACCTGCTGGCGATCAACGGCCCTGACGATCCGCGCTATTCACACCTGCTGCGCTCGCTGCTGGTGTCGCAGCAGGACCCGCGTTTTGAGCTGCTGTGGAGCGCGCTGTTCACGCAGAACGAGATCGGGCTGCAAGAGTTCGCCTACGTGCAGGCCACGCGCGAATTCCTGGCAGCGTTCTCTGAGGGCGCGCCCGCGCCGCAGCGCGTGATCGTCAGCGGGCACATTATCACGCCGCTGGGCGGGCACGCGCTGGTCAATCGTTTTCACCTGCGCATGTCCAGCGCGGCGCACGCCCGCCCGCGCGAGGCCGGGCATTACCTGCTGCTGGACTGCGCGAAACCGGTTCGCGCGGCGACCGACCTGGTTGTCGGGCTGGGCAGCGTGTTTGTGGACGAGG
>CAZMNL010000126.1:0-7873 GCA_964567525.1 uncultured Anaerolineaceae bacterium | reverse complement strand
TTATGATCAAATAATCAACCCATGTTGGGTAAAAACTGAAAACACAACTCTCGAGGTACTAATATGCTCGTGCAGGGCTACATGGCGCTCTACCACGCGACCGGCAAAGAGGACTATGCACGGTTTGCGGGGCTGGCGGCCTCGTGGTACTTCGGGAACAACATGGCCGGCGTGCAAGCGTACTATCCCGACACCGGGCGCTGCTATGACGGCATTCTTGGTCCAGTCGAGTGGCGCGTCAACAAGAACGCCGGGGCCGAATCGACCCTCGAGGCACTGATGTCGATCCTCACCGTGCAGGATGAGCCACTCGCCGCGCACTACCTGGACTACAAAGAGATCAGCGTGCGGCCTTACGTGCGCGTCGAAGCCGAGACGGGCGACGTAATCGCGGGCAAACCGGACTTCCGCGCGCGCGACTGGACCGGCGAGTCGTATTTCAGCTTTGGCAAATACTACAGTCTGGGCCAGGACGACGTGATCGAGATGACCTTCGATCTGCCGGAATCCGGCGATTACTGGCTGTACATCGCCCACCAGCGACAAGCAATCACCAGTGAGGAAACGACGCTTGCTGCCACACGTGCATAAACGCCCCCCCTGATTGACGGGGCGCTTGATGAATGGGCAGATGTTCCTGTGTTTTCAGCGAACACACAGCGCCAGTTTTTGCGCGGCGCGGCGCTGTGGCGCGGCCCGGAGGTGGACAGCTTCGATATCCGCCTGATGTGGGACGAGGAAAACCTGTATCTCGCCGCCAGCGTGCGCGATCCCGTCTTCGAGCAACCGGAGATCGGCCCGTCAGTGTGGGGTCATGATGCGCTGTGGGGTTACATTGACGGCGAGGGTAACGGCCAGCGGTTGAGTTCAAAATTCACGCTGGCACAGACTCCGCAGGGACCGCAAATCTGGGATTGGATCGCGATGTCGTGGCTGCCCAACGCCGAGATGGAGTGGCAGGCTTACGACACGGGCGACGGCTACATCTACGAGGCCAGGCTGCCCTGGCGTTCGCTGCGCGTGCGCAATGTCCAGACCGGGAGAGTGATGGGTATCGAAGTAGGGCGCGGCATTGGCGGTGACTCGTTCCTCGACCTGACCGGCGCGGACCCCGACACACCCGCGAACCTCGCCAGGTTAATGCTGGTGAACACGCTCAGCGACCTGGATGAGATGGGCGGCGCGGAGGAAGTGCTCGCCAGTGGTGAGCGCGCGATTGCGGTCGGGCTGGCGCTGGATGGCGGCGAACGCATCGTCGTACCCGCCAACACCGCACCTGATCGCCGCTACCTGTGGTTGGATGTGGCCGGCAACGGCCCAATGTCTCTGGAGGCTGGCACGCATACGCTGCATGTGTCGTATGCCGGAACCGAACCGCTGCGTCGTGTGGCGGTGGATGGTTTTCTGATCCAGCCAGTGATCGCGCAGCGCGTGTTCGCCGGGCTGGATGGCGCGCAGCTCACACTGACCTATGACACGCAGACCGGCGTTTACACGCTCGACGAGGATTGATCGAGACTGATGAATCTGCGCGAAGCTTCCGGTATCGTATGGGAAACGATCCGGGACTGGTATCACAGTATGATCGGGCTGGCAGCGCTCAATCTCCTGTGGCTGGCGCTGAGCCTGACCATACTGCTGCTACCACCCGCTACCGCTGGCCTGTATGCCATGACCAACAGTATCGCACATGGCAAGGGCCAGCAGTGGAACATGTTCCAGGACAGCGCGCGACGTTACATCTGGATCAGCCTGCGCTGGGCGCTGCTCAACATCGCTGTGATCACGGCGCTGGTCGTCAATTTTAAGTTTTATGGCGCAACTGAGAACCTGTTGGGCGCGGTGGTGCAAATCGCGCTCGCGGTTGGCGGGCTGTTGTGGTTCGCCACGCAGTTTTACTTCTGGCCGTTTCTGATCGAACAGGAACACAAATCCGTGCGGGGAGCACTGAAAAATGCCCTGTTTTTATCGCTTGCTGAACCGCTGTATACCATTGTGATGCTGAGTACGGCAGCCTTCGCTGTGGTGTTAAGTATCTTCACTGTGCTGCCGCTCGCAGTCTTCACGCTAAGTTTTGTTTCGCTACTGGCAAATCGAGCCGTGATCGAACGCCTGACCGCTTACGGCAAATTGCCGCATTCCGGTTCTATACCGGCAAACGGAGATCAATCGCTATGACAACCCCTTTGACTCTAACACGCTATGCGGGCAATCCAATTCTGGTCCCGTCACTACATAATGCCTGGGAAACGGATAATGTCTTTAATGCCGCGATTGTGCAGCATCAAGATCTGGTATATATGCACTATCGCGCGCAAGGTCTGGATCGTATTTCGCGTATTGGCTGCGCGATCAGCACCGATGGCTACCAGTTCAATCGCTTACAAGAGCCTGTGTTGGCCCCTGGCAACGAATTTGAAGTCTTCGGCGTTGAAGACCCCCGCATCACTGCATTGGACGGGGTATTTTACATGCTTTATACCGCATATTCTCCCCATGGAGTACGGGTCGCGATGGCGCGCAGCACTAACCTGATCACCTGGGAACGTATGGGGATCGTACTGCCGGACGAGAGCAACAAAGACGCCGTGTTGTTTCCGGAAAAGATCGACGGGCGCTATGTCATGTTCCACCGCCGCGTACCGGATATCTGGCTGGCATATTCCGATGATCTCATCAACTGGACCGACCACCAGAATATTATGCAGCCGCGCTCCGGTCTGTGGGATGGGGTACGCATCGGCGCGGGTGGCCCTGTGTTCAAGACCGAAGCCGGTTGGCTGAACTTCTATCACGGTTTCGCCGAAGACCGCCATTACTGCCTGGGAATAGCGCTGCACGATCTGCAAGACCCCGCCAAGATTCTCAAGCGCCAGGAAGAACCGATCATCTGTCCTGCTACCCCCTGGGAACACTGGGGGGATGTGCCCAACGTCATCTTCACTTGCGGTGGCCTCGAAACCGAGGACGAATACCGCATTTACTATGGCGGTGGGGATCATGTGATGGCCGTCGCATCGGTCAATAAAGTGGATGTGCAAACCTGGATTGAAGGCTAAGGATTCGTCCAGAAACAACTTCACGGTTTGATGTACAATCGGGTACTATCCCATAAGCCTCAATTCGCGGCCATTGCGGTGTACTGAATTTTACTCGTCGTGGCGCGGGCGTGATTCACGGATCGCGCGGGCCGCTTCTGATAATCGCTCAAAATAATCACTGCCCGTGATCTCATCAACCTGTTCGTTGACTTTTGTGCGGTCGATCTGGATGCGAAGCTGCTGCAATTCGCGCTGTGTTTCGCGCAGGTCTTCCTGCACTTTGCCGAAAGCGCGCGCGTTTTCGATGGCGATAGCAGCTTGCGTGCCGAACGCAGTCAACAGCGTGATATCGTCCGTGCTGAAGATGCCCTGTTCGATGCGATTGTCAGCGTAGAGCACACCCACCACACGTCCATGCATAGTGAGTGGGATGCATAAGATTGAGCGCAGGCCGTGCTGGTGAACGCTCTTCACATCCTGGAAACGCTCGTCACTTTGAGCGTTAAGCGTGACAATCGGTTCCATCTTTTCAAGCGCCATGTTCACCACATTACGGCTGAACACGGCATCATCATCAGAGATCGTTTCACGATCCCAGTTGCGTGCTGCCCGGATGGTGAGGTCGTCGCTTTCCTTCTGGCGCAGCATCAGGTAGGCACGCTCTGCCCCAGTCAGGTGAATCACGGTATCCATGACTTCGGCGAGCACCTGCTTTAGCTCCAACGAGGACGTGATCAATGCGACGGTGCGCACGAGTTCGCGCTGCTGTTTAAGCTGCTGCAAGACGCGCTCGCTCTTTTGACTGAGTGTGCCCAGGTCTTGCGTCAGGGTGCGGGTCATGCCGTTGAGATCGACAGAAAGCTGCACACCGTGTTTGGAGAGGGCCTGTAATGTACGGCCCACCACATCGCTAAGCTGGTTGGCGTGGCCCTGAAGCTCTTCGAGGCTTTGCGAAAATTCGGTTGTTACCTGGTTCGTCTGATCCGGCATGAGAACCTCCGTAAGTTACTCACTGGTTGCGGGAATGCCCTAAAGTTGTGGCAGTAACAACGCTGCGCCCAATCCCGCGTAAACATGGGCTGCGCTGCGCAGGTCGTCAAGCCGCACATCTTCGCGCGTAGTGTGCGCCAGGGTAGGATCACCCGGCCCGAAACCCACCGTCGGGATCGATGCCTGCCCCATCGTATATACCCCATCTGTCGAAAACGGCCAATGGGTGATCTCCGGCACATGGCCGCGAACGGTTTGAATCGTGCGCGCCAGTGTCGTCACCAGGGGGTGCGCGCGATCCAGCACCCAGGCGGGGTGTGCTTCCTGCGCGATACGTACCAATCCGGTATACGACGGCTCATCATAGGTGGTAATCTCGACCGTCGCGGGGATGTTCTCGCGGCTGAGTGTACTCTCAAGCTGCGCCTGCGCCGCCTTGACCGTTTCACCCAGCGTTAGCCGGCGATCCACGTAAACACGGCACTGGTCCGGGATCGCATTCAAACTCGCGCCCCGGCTCATAATCCCGGTGATAGCAATCGTACCCGGCCCTAGAAACGGATCGTTAGGCAGATCAAGGGCCAGCAGTTGAATCGCAAACACCAATCGTGCCGCCGAGTAGATCGCGTTGTGACCACGTTCCGGCAGCGCGCCATGTGCCGCCACCCCCTCGACCAGCACACGGAACATCACGCGCCCACGCTGCCCCCGGCTGATCTGCATATTGGTCGGTTTGCCCAACAGCACCACGTCCGGCTGGATACCCTCGTTTTCGATCACGTGCCGGATGGCTAGCCCTTCGCAGGGTTCTTCCTGCACGACAAAGGCCAGTACCAGCCTGCCGTTAAGCTGGTCCTGGTAAGGCAAAAGCTGCGCGGCCCCGTAAATCATGCTGGCAAGCGGGCCTTTCATGTCTGCTGCTCCCAACCCGTACAGAGCGCCATTTTCGATCACGCCCGCTGTGGGCGGGTGCGGCCAGTGGTCCGCATTGGATGCCGCGACCGTGTCCATGTGACCATCATACAACACGGTTGGCCCATCGCCATCACCAAGCACAGCGATCACGTTGCCCATGGCATCCACACGCACATCAGGAAAGCCCAATGTGTTGAGCTGTTCCACGATCATCTCGGCGACGGCGCTTTCGTGCGTGGATAAACTGGGAGTCTGGACCAGGTGTTGAGCAAACGCAATCATACGCCCGGTATGGGCATCGTTCAGGGCAAGCGGGTGAATCGACTGCGGACGAAAAGCCATGCGCTAAGATGCTCCGTGTGCTAAAAGGACATGCGGCACTGTACGCAGCATGATTTGCAGGTCCAGGCCGAGCGACCAGTTCTCAATATAGTATATGTCAAGCAGACACATTTCTTCGAAAGGAACCTCGTTGCGTCCGCTGACCTGCCACAACCCGGTCAGGCCAGGCAGCACACGCAGCCGCTGCAAATGCCAGGGTTCGTAGAGTTCAACCTCTTGAGGCACAGCGGGGCGTGGCCCCACCCAGCTCATTTCCCCGCGCGCAATGTTCCAGATTTGTGGCAGTTCATCCAGGCTGAAGCGGCGGATCAAACGACCTACGCGCGTGATGCGCGGATCGCGCTGTACTTTGGGATGGCGCGGGTCTTCGCCCGTCTTGCGGATCAGGTCTGCCCACTGCTTATCCGCGTCCACGACCATTGATCGGAACTTGTAGACCGTAAAACGCTTACCATTCAAACCAACCCGGTCCTGAGCGTAGAAGATCGGGCCGGGCGTATCGAGCTTGATCGCCACTGAGACCAGGGCAGTGATCAGCCCGGCAATCGGCAGCGCCAGCAGCGTCAGCGCGATATCAAAAATGCGCTTGGCTAACCGTTGGCCCGGCGTGATCACGACTTCGCCGTTAAGCCCCAACAGCGGGATACCGCCTAACATCTCGACCTGCACCTGGCTCAGACTCAATTCAAAGAGGTCCGGCACGGTGCGCACTTTGACGTGTTTGCGCTCGCATTCGCGCACGATACTGATGATTTTGCGCTGCACGTGCCAGGGCAGCGTGATAATCACCAGGTCGATACGGTGACGGTCAATCAAGCCGGGCAGGTTATTTGCCATGCCAAGCGCGGTCAGGCGTCCGAGATCGGTCACACCGCGATCCGGATCGTCATCCACAAACCCCACGACCTTATAACCCAGGTCGGGCCGCGCAACCAGCGTGCGCATGACGGACAGCCCAACCGTGCCCGCGCCTACGATCAGCACACGCTCGACGCCAATACCGCGCCGCCGCAGATACGCGCGAAATCCACGCAGAATCAAGCGCCATGTGCCTTGCAGCAGCACGACCAGCGCCGCCGCCTGCACAATCAGCAGACGTGAAAAGACCAGCGGTTGCAGCAGGAAACTGAGCGCCATCACCAGCACGGCGGCATTGGTCGCACCGTTGGTAATGGCAAAGACTTCTTCCCACCAGGTGCGACCCCGCTGTTCGCGGTAAAGCCGCGCGCTCTGGTTGTACATCAGCACCATGATCACAAACAGGACTGTGTAGGGTATATATGGGCTGAACGGCGCGGCGTTGGCTTCATCGACTGGCTGCAAGAACTCGATCTCGTACCGCAGATAGTACGAGAGCAGAAAAGCGACGATGACCAGCAAGGCATCGATCACAGGCAGCGCCCAACGCGGCCATTTGAATGTAGTTTCGTTCATATGCACTTTTGTGATGCCGGTTACTCGGTTACTTTTTCGGCTGTTGTTTGATTTTTAGGCTAATCCAGAGAAATAACTACCCAATTTATGTTTCTCCCTGCGGAACTGCTTGAGTGTCCCCTTCCCTGCGGGAAGGAGGCAGGGGATGGGGTAATTATTTTTATGGCGAAGCCTTAGTTTGGCGTCAGGGCACGGCGATAGCTGGCGACTGTTTGTGCGGCAGTGTTGGCCCAGGTGAACCGTGCTGCGTGTTCGATCCCGCGTGTACCCTGTTCCGCGCGCCACGCGGCATTGTGAATCGTGTGTGTGAGCGCATCTGCCCAGGCTGTGACATCATCCGGTGGCAGTTGGCAGCCGGTCTCCCCGATAGCTTCCGGCAGGGATGATACATTGGACACCAGCGCGGGAGTCCCGCAAGCCAACGCTTCGGTTACAGGCATCCCGAAGCCCTCAAATACGGACGGATACACAAACGCCTCTGCCGCGTTATACCACAGCGGCAGGTCTTCGGCGGCAACGTAGCCCGGCAGGTGTACTGTCTCCGCCAGATCGTACTGTTCAATCGTAGCGAAGATATCGTCAACCATCCACCCACGACCACCAGCCAGCACCAGATGCACGCGGCGGCGGTCGGTGGCGGGGAGCTGCGCATACGCGCGCAGCAGCACGGGTAAGTTTTTGCGTGGTTCCAGTGTGCCCAGGAACAACAAAAAACGTTCGGGCAGCCTATTAGCGGTACGAAAGGCGCTGACCTCGTTTTTTGGCAGCGACCTGAACTGCGCGCCAACCCCCGGCGGAGCCATGTCAATACGATTTGCCGGGATGCCGAAATACGTGTGTAGGTCCTGTGCGGTGCTGTGCGAGATTGCGATCACGCGGGTGGCACGCTCACATGACTGGCGCGTGAACAGCCGCAGATACCAGCGGCGCGCAGCGGGCAGGCGTTCCGGGTAATGCACAAAGCTGAGATCATAGACGGTCACCACCGACCGCGCACGGCTCAGGACCGGCGAGACAAACGCCAGCGCGTGCAGCAGGTCCGGTTGTATACGCGCGACAGCGAGCGGCTGCGCGATCTGTTCCCACAGGATACGGCGCAGCGGGTGTGCCGTCTGGAACCGCACACGGCGCAGCAGCAGCCGGTCATGGAT
>CAZMNL010000125.1:0-7895 GCA_964567525.1 uncultured Anaerolineaceae bacterium | reverse complement strand
GCGCAGCATACGCGGGGTTATGGGGTGAGGTGAATCTGGAAACCTGCAAAGGTGGGGAGTGTTTCAAACTGCGGTGTTGTTTTTAGACGCCTACTATGCAGCCGATGGGCTTGAGCCATCGGCGAAGCGAACCAGACTCGCCCCCCATCCCCGCACACCGTCGCCGCCTGCTTTTCGCTAATCGCTTACAGCTTAAAGCTAATCGCTATCGGCTGCCCTTCTAATGCTCGTCGCGTTCGCTGGAGGCGTGGCCCATCAAGCCCGACATCAGGGTCGCCACGTAGCGGACCGCGCTCACCGCGTGCCCGTAGCGCATCCGTGTAGGGCCGAGCACGCCCAGCGCGCCGTGCGCCTGCGGCGTCCCGTAGCGGCTCAGCACCATGCTGAGGTGACTCAGGCTCTCCCAGCGGCCCTCGCCCGCCACCACGATCTGTAAATCCGGCTGGTCCGGGGCCAGCATCTCGCGCAGGATGTCATCGAGCAGCGCCTCTTCTTCCAGCACGCGCACGATCTGGTGCGCCTCGTCCTCGTTGAGCGCCGCCAGCGACTCGCTCAGGCCGTAGCGCACGGCATCGCGGGCGGTCTGCTGGTTGGCCTGGCTCATCGCGTCCGCGACCAGTTCGCCGATCTCGCGCGTCAGCGCGTCGGACTGCGCGCGGGCCTTGCCGCGTACCTGTTCGGCGATCATGCTGCCGCAGTTCCCGTTGATGATCTGCGCGGTGCGGCTGAGTACGTCCTGTGTCACCGGTTCGGCGAGCGTGAGCATTTGCTGCTGCACGCTGCCGCCCTGCAACACCAGCACCATCAGCACCATGCGGCCCTGCGTGTTGATCAGTTCCAGGTGTTTGAAGTGGTTTTCAACCGCGCGCGGCGGCGTGACCACTGCGGCAGTCTGCGCCACGCGCGAAAGCGTGATCGCGGCGATGCGCGGCCACTCGTCCACGTTGGACGCCGCCCCCTGAAACGCCTGCGCGATCTGCGCGCGTTCGTGCGCGGAAAGTTTGGCGGACTTCAGCAACCGCTGCACAAAGTAGCGGTAGCCCTGCTTGGTGGGCACGCGGCCCGCCGAGGTATGTGGCGCGTAGATCAGCCCGTGCTGCTCCAATACGCCCATGTCGTTGCGCACGGTGGCGCTGCTCACGCCCAGGTCGAACTGCTCGACGAGCGTCTTGGAGCCGACCGGCTGCGCATCACGGATGTACTCGCGCATGATCAGCGAGAGGATGTATTCCTGCCGTTCAGTCAGATCGGGCAGCGGCGTATCGCCTGTGGGCTGGATAGGCACCTGGTTAGACGGCAGCGCGGATGTCATCGTGATCAATCGCCTCGTATATTTCCGGTTGGGTGTGATTCGCTCAGAGCATAGCACGGGTGTGCGGCGCACGTCAACGGGAGGTGTGTCCGGCACCCCACAACGCGGGTCCACGAACAACCTGACATTGACGTGTAATATCACCCTGAAAACGCCCCTCCCCGGCCAAGCCAGGGAGGGGGAGTACGGTTATGACCTCAGAGGCTATTTGAAAACCTCACCCCCCAGCCCCCTCTCCATGCATGGAGAGGGGGAGTTGATGGGCGGTTAAGTCCCTTCTCCGCATGTGGAGAGGGGATTTAGGGGTGAGGTAAACATAAATCAAGCCCAACATACGACTTCTCAAATGGCCTCTCAAGTCCCCCTTGCCCCTCTTCCATCTTGGATGGAGAGGGGAGAGGGGGATTTAGGGGGTGAGGGGTGAGGCCCGTCGTGCATACCACATCGCTGACAACTCGTTCGTGGACCCCCACAACGCTTTATCATTCTGGCACCATCCGGTATACTATACAGATATAAGCAAAGACACACAATGGTTTAGAAAAACAAACCTTATCCGTTAACTACCGGTTGTTAATGCGCCAGGAGCAAAAGGAACCTATATGGCTGAGTGCAAAATTATTCGTTTGATCATCATCATGCTGATTTTACCGGCGCTGATCGTCGCGTGCGCGTCCGACAAAGACAAAACCCGCGAGGACGCCACCGCGCCCGCCGCGCAATATACCGCCGAGCAGCCGCTTAACGTGCTGCGTCTGGACAGCTACCACCCCGAATTCCTGTGGAGCGTGCAGATCAATACCGGGGTCGAGCGCGGCTTTGCCGAGCAAGGCTTGAGCGAGGCCGAGGGCAACCTGAAGATCGACACCTTCTACATGGACACCAAGCGCCAGACCGACACCGCCCACTTTGACGCCATCGCGCAGCAGGCCGCTGCCTACATCACGGAAACCCAGCCCGATATCGTGATCGTCAGCGATAACAACGCCGTGCGGCTGGTGCTCGACGTGATCAACGAGAGCGCGATTCCGTTCGTGTTCTGCGGCCTCAACGACAGCCCGACCAACTACGGACTCGTCAATCACCCCAACGCGACCGGCGTACTGGAACGCGCGCATATCGCCGAAACGTTCGACTGGATCGCGCGCGTGTTCGGGGACGAGGCGCGGCTGACGCTGATGTTTGACGACTCGATCACCACCAACGCCTATCTGCGCGACGTAAACCAGGCGCTCGCGGATTCGCCCTACAGCGGCGCGCCGGTACACCTGGTGAGCGCATTTGAGGACTGGCAGGCGCAGGTCACGGCGGCGAATGAGTCCAGCGACGCGCTCGTGATCGGGACCTACCACACGCTGCGCGACGCGGACGATCACCCGGTACACGAAGATACGGTCATGCAGTGGACGGTCGAGAACTCCGTGATCCCGATTGTGCCGTTCTGGGAGTTCAGCATCCCGTTTGGGGCGCTGGGCGGCGCGGTGATCTCCGGCGAGAACCAGGGCTACGAAGCCGCCCAACTCGCCATGCAGGTCGCCAACGGCACGCCGATCACCGAACTGGATATTATCACCCCGCCCGAAGGCAAGCTGATCATCAACGAAGCCGCTGTCGAACACTGGAACGTGGCGATCCCCGACGACCTGCGCGCCGAATCGCAGCTTTACACGCCCGAATCGTAACGGCCCATTATCGCACTATGCCCAAAAACACACCGGGACGCGCAGCGTGTCCCGGTGTTTGATTCGCACGGGCGGCAGACAGCGCCGCCGGGCTACAGCGCGTCGTACTGGACGCCGGTCAGTTCTTCGGAGGCTTCCCACAGGCGGCGAGCGTTCTCCGGGTTCTTCGACTTGCGCGTGGAATCGACGCGCTTCGGGTAGCCGCGCATCTCGAACACCCCGTCCGGCCCGTAATACGCCCCACCCTGCACGCCCGGATCGGTCGCGGCATACAGGATCGGCAGCGCGCCCACTTCGACGTGCTGCGCCACGAGGTGATTCAGACGGCTAAAGATGCCGGAATGCTGCTGTAGATTGGTCGCCGTGTAGCCGGGGTGCGCGGCGACTGCGATCACGTCCGCCCCCGCGCGCTCGAAGCGGCGCTGAAGCTCGTAGGTGTACAGCAGGTTAGCGAGCTTGCTCAGGCCGTAAGCGGGCCACCGGCTGTAACCTTTTTCCGCGTTGAGGTTGTCGAAGTCCACGTGGCCCGTGCGATGCGCGCCGCTGCTGACCGCCACCACGCGCGCGCCGGGAGTCGCCAGCAGCAGGTCGAGCAGGTGGCCGGTCAGCGCAAACGCGCCCAGGTGATTGACGCCGAACTGCATCTCAAAACCGTCCGCCGTTTCGCGGCGCTCCGGCAGGGCCATCACGCCCGCGTTGTTCACCAGGATGTGCAGCGCGCCGTACCGTTCGCGGACCGCCTCCGCGAAGGCGCGCACCGACTCCAGGCTGGCGAGATCGACCTGCATCAGGTCAAGCTGCGCGGCGGGATTTTCGCGCATGATCGCGTCTGCGGCGGCCTGTCCCTTGTCGAGATTGCGCACGGCCATGATCACGCGCGCGCCCTTGCGGGCCAGCGCCCGCGCGGTTTCGTAGCCGAGTCCGCTGTTCGCGCCGGTGATCAGCGCGATCCTGCTGTCCTGGTTGGGGATGTTGACGGTGGTCCAGTTGGTGTTCGTCATGATGTGTGTTGCTCCTTCTTGTGGTATCGCTGCCAGAGGGCGGGTTTGGAAACCCGCCCCTACAAGCTAACTGCGAAACGCCGTTTTCGATTGAACGTTCATTCAATGCGCGCGACAAAAAAAAGAGACCGCGCCGGATTTCACGCGCGATCCTCTACGCCTTGAGCGCGTCCCAGCACATCTGCGCGGCGAGTTCGCGGCGTTCACGGTCCAGCACCAGCGCCCCGGCGATGTGCTTCTTCGCCAGCGCCATCGCCACGTCCGACGTGAACGCCATGACCATCTCGACCGGCACCGCCTTCAAAATGCCTTCGTGCATGGCGTGCGCGATCAGGTCCGCGACCGGCGCGAAGTCTTCCATCGCCTCCGATTCGAGGGTTTCCGTGCAGTAGGGCGAGTTGGCGAACTGCTCCAGGAACGCGGTTTCGTCCGGGTGCGCGATGTAGTGATCGATGATGTTGAGCAGCATTTGCTCGAAACGCGCGCGCAGAGGGGCGTCCTCGCGGTAACCCGCCAGCAGCGCGCGACTCATGCGCCGCTTGGACTCGCGATAGAGCGCCGCCATCAAGGCGTCTTTGTTCTCGAAGTAGTGGTAGATGATCCCGGCGCTGACCCCGGCTTCCCCGGCGATCATTGACATCGAGGTGCCGTGAAAACCGTGTTGGGAAACCAGCCGCAGCGTCGCCGCCAGGATCGCGGCTTCTTTGTCGCTCATGATGTGACGTGTCCATTGTCGATTGAACGTTCATTCAATGTATTCAGGATTATATAGTGTTGGGCGTGGCGTGTCAAGGGCACACACGCAACAGGGTCCACGAACAAGTTGTCAGGCACAGTTGCAGCATGAGACAGGATGCGGATCAATAGGGTACCGCGACTGGCCTCACCCCCCTGGCCCCCCTCTCCATTCGAACCGTATCGCTTCGCGTCGCCGGTGAAGCTGGCGCACGCTCAGCGAAACTATGGAGAGGGGGGAAGGTGTGCGGTCAAGTCCCCCTTGCCCCTCTTCCATCTTGGATGGAGAGGGCGCGCGACCTGCGGTCGCGTCAGGGGGATTTAGGGGGAGAGGGGTGAGGCCAGTTACACGCAGCCATTTCTGTCAGGTTGTTCGTGGACCCCACACAACACGGGCGGCCCCAGTAACCAGGCCGCCCGCGCGGGATCGTGTGTGTGGATGTCAGCTATCGCGGTGAGCAGCGGTTTTGCTTACGGCTTACAGCTTAATTGGCAGACTGGGTGACGAAGCCGAACCCGTTCCGGCGCTGCTCGGTCAGGAAGTCATCTTTGGCCGTGATCTGGTCCAGCAGGCGGTTATACGACCGTTCCAGCAGGTCCAGCGGCAGGTGATCGAGGTCCTGATAGGCCATCTGCGTCAGCGCGTAGAGCGCCACCTCGCGGATAAACGCGCCGGGATAGCCGATCAGGTCTTTGGTCACGGCGGCGTGTTCGTCGCGCCAGAACTCGCCCAGGTACATCTGCAACATCTGCTCGGCGTTGGCGCGGCTGCGCGTTTCCGGGATGATGAAGATACGGTCCAGGCGGCCCGGACGCTTGAGCACGCGCTCGTCGATGGCTTCCGGGTAGTTGGTGGTCGCCACCAGCAGCGTACCCTGCTCGTTTTCCTTCGCCTCGGCCCCGTCCAGCACGTTCAGGACCAGCGCCTTTTCGTCGTCGTCGGAAACGTAAGCGTCCATCTCTTCCAGCAGGATCAGCGCGGGCAGGTCCGAGTCGGCGGCAATTTGCAGCGCGTGCTCGATCTTCCAGAACGCGGCCCCGCTGTAGTCGTTGGACGAGATGTAGATCACCAGGTAATGGCGCTCCAGCGCCCACTTTGCCAGCGCGGAGCAGAGCATCGTCTTACCCGTGCCCGGCACGCCCGCCAGCAGCAGCTTACGGAACGGCTTGAGCTTCAGCCGCTTGTAGATGTCGATGCCCTTGCTGAAGAACGACTCGACATCCTTCAGCAGCTCGTCTTTCAGGTCAGCGGGCAGAACCACGTCCTCCCAATCGACCGTCGGCTGGAAGGCCTCCAGCCGCCCGCCGATCACGCGCACTTTCGGCAGCGGGTCCAGCGCGGAGGCGATGCGCCCGCACTGCGTATCGAACTCCGACCATGCCGGGAGGAAGTCTTCCGGCATCCCCGCCACCGCGACCATGTGCCCCTCATCGGTGAAAAACGCGGCCAGCAGCGCCACCTCGACCCCGTGATCCGAGTCCACCGCCGCGAAGCGGTACAGGTACGCGCCCGTGCGCAGGGTCAGATCGCCGTTATCCGTGTAGCGGTTGATGCGCGGGAACACGTCGCAGTCCAGCGGCGCGCCGCCCTCGAACGTGTAACGCCCGGCCAGTGGCAGCGCGCGATCAAAGCGCGTGAGCACCTGGTGATGCGCCACCGCCGGCGGCACAAACAGCGTGACCAGCTTCAGATCAGGATAGCGCGGCATCCACTCCGTTTCGATCCAGCGGGCCATCGCGTCAGCCTTGAGCGCCTGCCCCGGCATGTGATCGGTTGAATTGCAGTTGAACTGAGTCATATTCCCTCAATTTTTCCGTTTGGCTGGGGCGGGTTTGCCCACCGCAGACCGGTTTGTGTTAGGTGTGTTCAGACTGCCGCCTGACAGAATCCTGACACATTATACACCACTCACCCGGCTGTGACAATCATTAACGCTTAAAAAGATGTAAAAAGGGGTCAATAAGGGTCAACGGTGATCCTGGGTTGTTGGTGGTCAGTGATTGGTGATGGGTCGCTTCTTCCGCCAACAACGCAAAACCGGTACCATTTTACCAGGGAAAAGGCGTGTTGTGTCCCCTCACTCTTGGGGGGAACTGTGAGGGGTGGGGGAAACGTGCGATGTGGCGCGGGCGCGCGGTGGGCCGCGATTTACGCGACGCGGCGGCGCTTGCGCGGGTTGTAGGGCGCGGGTTCGACGAGGTGATCAAACCCCGGCAGCACAAACTGGTAACGGTCCTCGAAGCCCTCAACCGGGCGGCGTCCGGCAGCCGGTTTGCGGCGCGAGCGGCGGCGGGCCGGTGTGTGGTCGTCGTCGGTTTCGCGGTTGTCGGGATCGCTGTAGTAGAGCCAGCCCATGACGCTGAGTCCTTGCTGCGCAGGCAGCATAGATGACCCTCTACTATCAGTATACACCCGTTTATCTTTAGTCTTTGTTAAGGGTTGTTTAGGGTTTATTTATGTTTGGAGGGCGCGCTTGCGTGGGAATTGGTCAGGGGCGCATCGCCACAGCCCGCCCCTCATAACCACCGGTGAACCTCAATCCCCCGCCGCTGATTCGACCGCTTCCACCGCTTCCCCGCGCCGGAAAGCGTCCAGCGCGTCCAGACCGCCCTGCCCCACAATCGTACAGATCGAGTCGGGCGTGGTGCGGTCGTAGACGTAGGTGGGGTAATCGGTCTTCATCACGGTCAGACCGGCAGCCAGCGCGCGCTGGTGAAAGGCATTCGCCGGGGCATAGGGCACCAGCGGAATCCCGCCCAGGTCAAGGAACGTCTCGCGGCGGATAAACACGGTCGCGTCGATCAGGCAGTCGCGCACGTGAATCAACCGGTGCGGGTTATCTTTATCCGCCACATACGGATCGCCGATCACGGTGACGCCGCCGTGCAAAAAATCGACCTGCGGGTGCTGCGCCAGAATGCGCCGCCGCGTGCTGAGGTGATTCGTCAGGTACAGATCGTCGGAGTCGATGAACGTCAGCCATTCCCCGCGCGCGAGTGTCGCGCCCACGTTGCGGCTGCGCGCGACTCCGCGATTCGCGTGGTGGTGGTAGCGCACGCGCTTCGACCGTGCGGCGTAATCCCCGGCGACGGCGGCGGTTCCGTCCGTGCTGCCGTCGTCGATGATCAACAGTTCCCAGTCGCTCTCGGACTGCGCGAGCACGG
>CAZMNL010000124.1:0-7955 GCA_964567525.1 uncultured Anaerolineaceae bacterium | reverse complement strand
CGCGCAGGTCGAGCCGGTTGGTAGGCGCGAAAGCGGCAGCATCGAGCAACACATCCCAGCCCAACGCCTGCGCGCGCGCGATCCAGCCGAGATCGTGCTGCACGCCGGAGAAGTTCGACTGTGCCGGGAACGCGAACAGGTTGTTGCCGCCGGGGATCGCGTCGTCCAGGAAGGCGGCGAGCCGGTCTTCATCAACGCGCAGTTCGGGCGGCAGCACGGGCGCGTAACTGACGCGCGCGCCCTTCGCGCGGGCGAATTCGCGGATGCCGTTCACCGAGTTGTGGTTGTCGAACAGCAGCAAATAGCGTCCCCGGTCCTCGAACGGGTAGGACTCGCCGACCAGCTTGAGCGCGCCGCTGGCGTTCTGCGTGAAGACCACAATATACTCGTCCGGGTCGGCGTTGAAATAGTCCAGCACAAAACGACGCGCGTGTTCGGCCAGTTCGGTCATGGCCTTTGAGGTGGGGTTGGCGGAGTGCGGATTGCCGTAGACGCCGTCGCGGAGCATCGTTTGATGGGCGTCAAGCTGGCTTTGGGCGTACAGCCCGCCGCCGGTATAGTCGAGATAGGTGTGGCCCAGGCGGTCGAGCCGTTCGTATTCCGTCGCGCGCAGACGGTCAAGCGCGTCCAGGTCGATGCCGGGATGCGCGGCCTCGAACGCGCGGCGTTCCTCGTCCAGCGGGCTGAGACAGCTCGCTTTGGTGTTGCTTGCGGGGGTTGGTTGTTCGGTTTTCATCCTAAATCCTTACGGCTGGCTGCAAGATTTTCCTGCCGCGAGTATAGCACGGTGGCGGTGCGGTTGCATGTTGTCGGGCGCGCGTCTAGAATTTTAGCTGTACGTCAATCTCGACGGTGTTTTGAGTCGCCAGGAGGCGCGCATGAATATCCGACGGTTTGTAGCGTTACTGATCATCCTGGCGATGCTGCCGGTCCTGCCGGTTTACGGGCAGAATGGCGGTGATACGGCGGAACGATATACCGGCACGATTGACGATGCGCAGCCCTATATGCGCATTCCGGTGACGGTCCCTGAAAACGGCCTGACGCTGATCGCGGATATGCGCCCCGCCGAGGGCAGCGATCTCGATACGCTGTTGTACCTCGTTGACCAGGAGGATAACATCCTGGCGGAAAACGACGACCGCGCGCGCGGCGACTCCAGTTCGCTGATCGTCTTCCCGCAGGCGGACGCGGGCGACTACGCGCTGATCGCCACGCGCTACAAGGTCGCGGCGGGCGACAGCCAGGGAGACTTCGAACTGACCGTGACCTTCGACCAGGGGGCCGCATCGCTGTTGTTCGATACCAGCCGCGCGGCGCTTGAGGCCGCCGGATACCCGCTGGTGGAGCCGAGTCCGGTGGCCGATTGGACCGTGCTGGTTTATTACGGCGGCGACAACAACCTGGAACCCGGCATCCTGAACGACCTGGACGAGTTCGAGGTCGCCGGGGGCAGCACCGATCAGATCAACGTGCTGGCGCTGGTGGACCGCAGCCCGCGTTTCAGCGACTCCAACGGCAACTGGCACACAACGCGCCTGTTTCGCGTCACCGAAGACCGGACCGGCGACTATAACGATCCGCGAGTCTTCCCGCCCACGATTGACTCGCCAATGCTGGCCGACCTGGGCGAACTGGATACGGGCTACGGCGAGACGCTGGCGCAGTTTTTGGTGTGGGGCGTGACACAGTATCCCGCCGAGAACTACGTGATCGCCATCGGCAGTCATGGCGCGGGCTGGCGCGGCGTGGTGACGGACAGCACCCAGGAAGATAACACGTCCTCGATCCTGTCGATCCCGGAATTGCAGCAGGCATTCGGGCGCGCGCTGGCGGCGGCAGGCCGCGACCAGTTCACGCTGCTGATCAACGATGCGTGCCTGATGAGCAGCGTCGAGTATTACGCCGGGGTCGCGCCCTATTTCGCGTATTCGCTGGCCTCGCCGGAAGTCGTCGTCGATCCCGCGCTGGATATGACCGCTTTCCTGAACACACTCAAGACCGGCGGCGATCTCGACACGGCAGCCCTGGGCAAGAAACTGGTCGATATCTACATCACGCAGGATATCCGTAAACGCCGCACGGCGGATATCGGTTACATGACTCACGCGCTGACCGACCTGGACAACTTCGACCCGGTGGTGAATGCGGTGGAGGTATTCGCCGCGCTGGTCAACGACCGCCCGGACGTGTACAGCACGGTGGTGAGTGAAGTCCGCGCCAACACGTATGTGTATACCGAGTTCCTGGGCGGCAATACACGTATCGACCTGGGCAGCTTTATGCGCGGCGTGATCGACGGTGCGAGCGACTCGCGTTTGACGGCGGCGGCCCAGGCCGTGCTGGATGCGCTGGACGATGCGCGGCTGTACGGTAACGCGGGCGAGCGCGCGGAGCGCAGTACGTCGTACTATAACATCTACTTCCCGGCCCTCAGCGCCGATTTTCAGCTTGATTACTTCGAACAAAGCCCGCTTTCCGAATGGGGCCGGATGCTGCGCAACTATTACAACACGGTCACGCCGCAGGTCTGGTCCGGTGTGGGGCCGGATATCGCTTTCCATCCCCCGGTCGCGCCCAGGCTGGCGATCACCGATGCCTACCCGCCCAGCGAAGTGTCGATCATGGACCCGGTGAGCCTGGAAGTCGAGATCGTCGGGCGCGGCATTTCCTACGGCGAGGCGACGGTCGATGTGCTGCACGAGGACGGCACGGTGCAGCGCCTTTCATCCGAGCGCATTCTGACCGATGTGGTAGTCGATGGCGAGTTGCAACGGCTCAACCTGTGGCAGCCGGGCGTACAGGTATCGTCGTGGTTCTGGGACGTGACGCTGCCGGTGATCAGTGATGGCGCGCAGGCCCATAACGAGCTGCTGATCATCACCGAGGACAGCGCGTTCCTGGACGGGCGCTATCGCGAGCCGGGCAGCGACGTATGGAACGATGTCGGTGTGGTGTTCAGCATCAACGACGATTTTACGGGCGGCGTGGTGCAGCGTGTGATCAACCAGGACGCAAGCACCGACGCGCTGGCCGCGATTGATATCGCGCCCGGATCGGAATTCCAGGTCTACCGCGCGACGGTCACGGCGGACGGGCGCGTACTCTCCGAGCCGGGCAACGTCTATACCTGGGCCGCAGAGGGTTTATCGTGGGCATGGAGTCCGGCCCCCAGCGGCAGCTATAACCTGGGGCTGCTGCTCACCGCGTCCGGTGGTACGACGGCGTTTGTCGAAAAATCCGTCGAGGTCAATAACGCCGGCCTGGACGAGACGCTGCGCGGCAGCACGTGGTCGCCCTACTGGTTCACCGTGCCGACGCGCGTCGATTGGGAACGCTGGTTCTTTTCCTGGGATGATCGCTGGATGCGCACCAGCAGCCCGGACGGAACCGACAACCTGACCGTGTATTTCTCCAGCGGCGTAGGGCCGGACCTGCAAGATATCGCTAACCGCTTCCTGGAACGCTACAGCCGCACGCTGGACGGCGACTTCATCCCGGCGGAGTTTGCGGGCGTTCCGGCCTTAGAGGTCAACTACCACTACGACACCGAGGCCGGGCGCATGACCGGGCGCGGCTACGCGATCTATCACGCGCCGCGCGAACTCGAAATGGTCTTCGCAGCCGAGGCGCTGGATGGGGTGGGCGATCTGGATGCGTCGCTGGACCTGCTGCGCACGCATACGCGCCTGATCGACTTTACGGCGCTGGATGCGCGCGACCAGGGCGGGGCGACTGCCGAACGATCCTGGGACTTCACCGAGCGCACCGAAGGCTGGGCGTTCGCACAGTCGGTAGAGGAGCGCACCGTTCGCTATCCCGTGCGCCTGGACTGGACCAGTTTCGACAGCGGTATCTGGACCGTTTACCTGCCGGAGTCCGATCCGAGCGGCGCGACCTATGCAGCGGTGGGCGCGGTAACGCTGGATGAGGCGAATACCGCCGAGACGCTGCTCAACCTGTTTGTGGCGCAGTATGTTTCGCCGGACGCGACGATTAGCAGCTACCCGACCTACTACGGCCAGAACCACACGTGGTTCGCGGCCCTGTACACGTTTGGCGATGGTGATGACGAGTCCACCGGGCGCGTGTATATCGCGGCGATAGACAGCCGCGTGTTTGTGGTCTGGGTGCAGACGCCCTACACGGACGAGGCCGCCGCGCTGTTCGCCGAGGTGTTTGAACCACTGATCGACGGGTTCCTGATCGGCGCGGAATAAGCGCGCCGGGTGGATTTGTCAATATAGCGTAAAGGTTTGCAAAAATCGGCGGTGGGCGCGGCGCTTTGGCGGCTTGTTTTGCGACTCTAATGTTAAGAAGCGCCGCGCGTGGTATGCATCGTATAGGAAAAAGGTGCTACAATGAACGCAATAGCAGCAGGGATGAACGAGGAGTATCGATTATGTCTCTGAATAACGCCAAATCTTTTTTGCAGAAAGCGGAAGCTGACGCAGCATTGGGTGGCAAGCTGGGCACGCTGCAAGGCAACGCCGCCGCGATTATCAAGCTGGGCGCAGATGCCGGTTTCAGCTTCAGCGAGGATGATCTGATCACCGCGCAGGACGAACTCTACGGCGAACTCTCCGACGATGAACTGACCGGGGCCGCCGGTGGGACCAGCGGTTTTCAGCAGCCCGTCCCGAAAAACCCGTAATCCGTTTCTGGTATTTATGCTGGCGTTGTGCCAGCCGTGATCGAAATCGCTAACAACCTGCCTGAAGGCAGGTTGTTAATTTTAGGGTGTACTGCGCCGACGACAAAACAGACTCCTTTACCATGCCAGCACGGAGCTATGCATCAGATACGTGATGCGTTGCGCGTCTAGTGCAGGGTGCGCAGCACGGCGAGCACGCGGCCCTGAATGTTGACCTCGCGCGCGTCCACGTAAATCGCTTCCATCGTCGGGTTAGCGGGTTGCAGCCGGACGCGCTTGCCCTCGTTGTAATAATGCTTGAGGGTCGTTTCGCCGCGTTCGCTGAGCCACACCGCGACCATATCCCCGTTCTTAGCCACTTCCTGGCGCTTCAACACGATGATATCGCCTTCTGCGACCATCGCGTCGATCATCGAGTCGCCGGTCACGCGCAGCGCGAACAGGTCGGCTTGGTCCTGCACGCCGAGCATATACAGCGGCACGTCAATGATATCGTCGGTGTCGTAGTAGTAGCCGAAGTCCTCCGGCGTGGTGACGGGCGTGCTCGCGGCAATCGTGCCCACCAGCGGAATCTGGTAGTTCAGGTTGGACGTGCTGATCGCTACCTGTTGGGTTTCCGGCAGGGTGACGTGGTTGTCTTCCTGCGGGACCAGTCGCAGCCCGCGCGAGACATCCGGCACGCGCTCGATCAGCCCGTGATCGGCCAGCTTATTCAGGTTGTAGTTGACCACCGAAGTGGACGCGATCTCGACGGCTTCCCCGATCTCGCGGATCGTGGGGGGGAAGCCCTTCTGATTGATGAAGTTTTCGATGAAGATCAGGATATTCTGCTGTCGTTTGGATAGTTTTTTCTGCATAGCCTCATTGCTCCCTGCTGGTTTCGCACAATAGTTCGTATTTTAAATGCATTATAAGCCGAACCAATGTTCGGTGTCAAGGGATACACTATATCTGGGAGCAAATCGGCACGCCAGAGGGCTATATCTGGGGGGTGTGGCGGTTGGATAAAACGGCTCACACGCCGGTTGATTCGTCGTTAATTCTGCGCGGGCAAGAAGTGTTCGACCAGTTTCAGCAGGTCTTCCGGCAGAAACGGCTTGGCGAGGAACGCATTACAGCCGAAGCCCTTTGCCAGCTTGATCGACTCTTCGTCAGCCTGCACGGTGACGGCGATGATCGGCAGCACGTCCGGCGGACTCTGCCGCCGCAGGCTCAGCACGATGCTGCGCCCGTTTACGTCGGGCAGGTCGAAGTCCATCAGCACGAGGTCCGGGCGGCTGGCGCGCGCCCACCGCGCCCCCTCCAACCCGCTTTTGGCGTGAAACACCGTGTGCCCGGCGGTTTCCAGGATGCGCACGATAAAATCTGCCGTGTTCTGGTTGTCTTCCACCAAGAGTATATTTGCCATCGTCAAAAAACCTCTAACAATTTTTCCTGCATTCGAGTGTATCAGGATATCGGGTCGCGGACAATGCCATCGATCACCATCGCCACCGCGCCTTTGGGGCTGGCGTGGACGCCCTGCGCCGAGAGCGTCAGCGCGACCATGCGGCTGTGATCGGGCAGCGCCTCCGCGTTGACGATGCGGCTGATGGCCGGCAGCAGGTAATCGCTCGCTAGCAGCAGCGCGCCGCCCAGCACGATCAGTTCCGGGTTGAAGATGTTCACCAGGTTGGCGATGCCGCTGCCCAGGTGCGCGGCGATATCCGCCAGCGTATCGAGCGCGAGCCGGTCGCCCTTGTCGGCAGCTTCGACGACTAACTCCATTGTGATCCGCCGCAAGTCGCCGCCTGCCAGATCGAGGATAATCGACGGTGCGCCGTTGTTCAGCGCGTGGATCACGCCACGTGTCACGGCGCGCGGGGCGACCAGCGTTTCCCAGCAGCCGCGCCGCCCGCACGAACACAGCTCGCCGCCTGACTCGACGATGATGTGCCCGATCTCGCCCGCATAGCCGCCGATGCCCCGGTAAATGCTGCCGTTGAGCATCAGTCCCCCGGTCAGACCGGCCCCCGTGCCGATGTAGAGAAAATGATCGTGGCCTTTCGCCACACCGAAATAGTATTCGCCCAGGGCTGCCGCGTTGCCGTCGTTGTCCACGTACAGCGGCACGCCGAAACGCTGCCCCCAGATATCGCGGAAGGGCACCTCGCGCCATTTCAGGTTCGGGGCAAAGATCAGCGTGCCGGTCGTGGTATCGACCATGCCCGGCGCACCGAGTCCGATCCCTAGCGGGGTCAGGCCATGCGCGCGCCCGGCGCGCAGCGCCTCTTCGATCAGCCTCTCAGTGAGCGCCAGTACCTCGGCCTGGGGTTTGCCTTCGGCAAAGGTGACGTGCCGCTGCCAGAGTGTTTGTGCGGTGAAGTTGGTGAGGATGATCGCCACGTACTCGACATTGATCTCCACGCCGACAATGCACCCGCCGCCCGGATTGAGTTCCAGCAACATTCCCGGTCGCCCGCGCGAGTCGGCGGCTTCCAGGCCGACTTCGCGGACCAGGCAGCGGGCGATCAGGTCACTGACCAGTGACGAGATCGTGCTGCGGTTCAGGCCGGTTTGTTGGGCAAGCTGCGCACGTGACAGCGGCGAGTTGATCAGCAGTCGTTCGAGGATCAACGCGCTGTTGAGCTGCTTAACCAGGTTTTGACCTGCGGGACCAGCGACCATAATCATCCGCCATTTTGTATAGCTTCACAACAAAATATAAGCCCGTTAGGGTGTGCTGTCAAGCGGAAAAAGGAGAATTGAGACGGTATGCCCGAACAAAAACTTGACAAAAGTAGCCTTTTGTTGCTTTAATAAACTAAATCGCATCGTGTGCAACGGGCATTCCCCAGGATGGTTGTGTGCGTCATGTAGGGGCCGGTTGCATAGCGATACGGCGCGGATTGGCCGCGCCGGTTTAAAGTGTCCGGGGAGACGTCCCCAAGCATTTTCCGGGAGGAAAATCAAAATGAAGCATTTGTTACGGTTAGTTAGTGTTTTGGTGGTGCTGGCGATGGCTTTGCCGGTACTCAGCCCTGCTCCCGCTCCCGCAGTGGAAGCCCAGGATGACACCTTCACCCTGGCGTGGATTCCGAAGGCGTTGAACAACCCGGTCTTTGAACTGGGCCGTGACGGCTGTATGCAGGCCGCGGCGGAACTGTCCGAAGCAACGGGTCAGACGGTCGAATGCCTGTACATGGGTTCGGTGTCCTCGGATATGGCCGCGCAGGCTGCCGTGGTCGAAGATGCTATCGCCCAGGGCGTGGACGCCATCGGCGTGAGCTGCAACGACCCCGACGGCTGTATCGACCCGATC
>CAZMNL010000123.1:0-7985 GCA_964567525.1 uncultured Anaerolineaceae bacterium | reverse complement strand
GACTCTCAGCCCATTTTCTGATTAGTTTTGTTACCCTGCCTTTTTGAAACGATACTGCCGAACGCGTGATTCGCTATTTCATGGCCCAGTGGGAAACACACCCGTTCAGTGGTTTCGCCGTGATCCACAAAGCGGACAACACCTTAATCGGGCAGTGTGGGCTGGCGTTCATCCCGGAGACTGAGATCATCGAACTGTTCTACGCGCTGGGGAAAGCGCACTGGGGCCAGGGCCTCGCGCCGGAAGCCGCGCGGGCGGTGTTGCGTTTCGGGTTTGAGCAGTGCGCGCTGGATCGCATCGTCGCGGTGTTCGTGCCGGAGAATACCGGCTCCGAACAGGTGATGATCAAGCTCGGCATGGCGCACGAGGGCACGATGCAGGCGTATAACACCGAACTGCCGTGCTATGCGATCACGCCCGACACATTCGAATACGGTGCGGGCGCGTATAGCTTGACACCGTAACGGGAGAAAATTCGCACCGGGGACTCTGAGACGAGTCCCCGGTGCATCGCGTTTATTGTTCGGCCAGCCAGCCGAGAAAGCCCGCGCTCAGGTCCTCGAAGGGCATCTCCAGCGCCGACTCGCTAGCCGCGTAGATGTCGCGCTCGCCCGCCATCGCCCAAAGCCACGCGTTGCGCGCGTCCTCGCCGAAGACCGCCGACACATAGCGCACGAATGCGTAGCCCTGCGGGTAGACGTAGCGCCACAGGTCAACCGGCGTCGTCTCGAAGTCGCTGATCTCGTCCCAGGGGGCCAGCCGCCCGGCAGCCGCCCAATACTGCACGGCCTCGATACGCTCCGCAGCGTAGGCGTCGTCCCAGTATTCCGCCGCGACATACTCTGAGATGCCTTCCATCACCCACCAGGGATACTGGCCGTGTGTGGTCCCGGCCATT
The DNA here is from genome assembly GCA_964567525.1 of uncultured Anaerolineaceae bacterium. Taxonomy (GTDB): domain Bacteria; phylum Chloroflexota; class Anaerolineae; order Aggregatilineales; family Aggregatilineaceae; genus CAYRNY01. Next base: position 7,087 of record CAZMNL010000123.1, on the reverse strand, counting down.
TCGAAGGTCAGGAAATGCGTCAGTTCGTGGGCCATCACCGCCGCTGAGGGCGTTTCGCCCGGCAGCACCAGCAGCTTGAGCGATTCGCCCGGCTCGTTCCAGCCGCGAATCTGCGGCAGGCTGAGCGCGATCAGCGCACCGAGATCGTCGGGGTGATCGTAGAGCTTGATGTGCATCACGTCATCCGGCACATATCCCAGGCTGCCGGTCGCGTGATCGTAGATCGCGGGCAGCATGGCGATCAGGTCTTTGGCGACCGGTTCCATGCCGGGGAAGATGTGGACCTGAAAATGCTCGGTTTCGAGCGTCTGCCACGCGCCGCCCGCAAAGCGCCATTCACCGCCGGAGTCACGCATGAACCGCGCCGGAAACTCGGCCCTGCGATAGCTCACGTCCGGCTGCCGCGCCCAGATCACGGTCAGAGTGCCGGTCGCCGTGTCGCCGCTGACCGCGATACCGGTCACGTCCAGTGCGAAGCGATCCAGGGGCGCGCCTTCGGCCCAGTCGTCAATCCAGTAGGTATGCTCGCTGCGGAAGACCGGGCCGGCAAGATCGACATAGTTCAGGTAGGTTTCGCAGTTCTGAGCGCGGATCGCGTCCGTCATCGCGTCCACCAGGGCCGTGATTGCGGCTTCGTCGGTCTGTGTATCCTGCTGTGCTGCTGCCGGATTGTGCAGCAGAGCCAGCACCAACAGCCCGATCAGCACCAGCACCAGCCCCAACCAGAACCATACAAAACGCCGGGGATGAGTCAATGTCGTCTCCTTGTGTTGTGATGTGACGGTGTGTAAGGTGGTACGTGGGATCGTGCAGGTTTCGTCATCAACGCACCTACTCTAGACGAACGTCCCGCACTCCCGTAGAATAGCCGGATGTATTCACGATCTAACTGGCGATCACCCAATTGGATAGCCCCATATGAGCAATAACACCGATTCCCCGGCACGCGATACGCTGTCCCCTGCTGAACGCGAGCGCGTTTACCGGCGCAATTACTCGTTTTTCCTCGCGGATTTTGTGCTGTTCACCATTGCGCTGCAATTGATCGGGCCGACCACCGTGATCCCCGACTTTGTGCGCAAGCTGACCAGTTCGGAAATTCTGATCGGCATGTCCGGGCAAATGTTCGAGGTCGGGTGGCTGCTGCCCCAACTGCTGATCGCGCGGCAGCTCGTGCGCGTCGAGCGTAAAAAATGGTGGTTCATCGGGCCGAATATCCCCGTGCGCCCGGTGATCCTGATCTTTGCCGGGCTGATCGTGCTGCTCGGTGCGGAGCGCAAAGCCGAAATGCTGGCGCTGTTTCTGTTCTTTTACGCGCTGGCGGCGTTGGGCGATGGCGTCGTCGGCGTGCCCTGGATGGACCTGATCGGCAGCAGTCTGGATAGCAAGCGCCGCGCGCGTATGTTCGGTTACGGCACGGCGCTGGTTGGCGTGACGCTGTTGGGACTCTCGCGCGTTGTGCGCCTGATCCTGAGCGACCGCGGCCCGGACTTCCCGAACAACTACGCGCTGTTATTTGCGATCTCCGGCGTGATATTCGTGATCACGATCCCCATCGGGCTGATGATCCGCGAACTGCCAGGCGGCAAGCCGCAGACACACGTCCCGACGCTGCGCGATTACCTGCCGCAGTTAGGACACGTGCTGCGCACCGACGCCCCCTATCGCACGATGATTACGGCGCGCGTGCTGGCGACACTTTACGCGCTGGCCGGGCCGTTTTACATCGGTTTTGCCACCGAACAACTCAAACTGTCCAGTGACGTAGCCGTGAGTAACATGCTGCTGATGCAGACACTCGGCAGCGTCGGCAGCGCGCTGATCTATTCCTGGTGGGGCGACCGCCGCAGCCTGACCTTCATCCGGGTGGCGCTGTTCATCGGCGTGTTGCAGCCGGTGCTCGCGTTGATCGCCAGCGCCGCCGGACCCGTCCCGCTGTACGGCGCGTTTCTCGCCAGCGGCGTGGTTTCCGGCATGTTGGGGATCAGCTTCCTGAACTGGGTGATCAGCTATGCCACGCCGGATCAGCGCCCGGTGTATTCCGGCCTGTTCAATACCATGTCCGCGATTGGTTTTCTGTTCGCACCGCTAATCGGCGGGGTGCTGGTCGAACTGCTGGGCTATGAGGCGGCGTTTATTGCGGCACTGGTCATGATCGGGGGGGCGCTGGTGGTGTCACTGCAAGATGTGCCCCGCGCCGGTCACGAGTTCGCATGATGACCGGAGTTGACACGGTTCCGGCTGCGGTGTTATCGTTCAGTTAAAGTGATTGGCAGCAAGCTAACCGCTATCAAATGAGGCAAACCCTGCTGTGACAGAACGGCTGCAAAAACTGCTCTCGCAGGCGGGCATCGCGTCCCGCCGCGCCGCTGAAGACATGATCCGCGCAGGTCGCGTGACCGTCAACGGCAAACCCGCACAGCTTGGCGACAAGGCCGACCTGACGCACGATGTCGTGCGCGTGGATGGTCAGACGCTCAAGCCGCCGGAATTCATCTACTACCTGGTGTACAAACCGCGCGGTGTGATCAGTTCCAACAAGCGCCAGCACCAGGAAACGCGCAAGCTGGTTCGGGAGTTAATCCCGCATGAGGGCCACCTGTTCGCCATCGGGCGGCTGGATGCCGACAGCGAAGGGTTGATCATCATGACCAACGATGGCGCGCTGGCCGATCAACTGATGCACCCGCGTTACGAACATACCAAAACCTATGAGGTGCTGGTCGAAGGCAAGCCCAGCCCGCGCGTGTTAGATCAATGGCGCAGCGGGATCGAGCTGGACGGCAAACTGACCGCCCCGGCCAAAGTGCGCGTGCTTTCGGAGCGCGACGACTCGACGTGGCTGCAAGTGGTGCTGCGCGAAGGGCGCAAGCGTCAGATTCGGCGTGTGGCGGGCATTCTGGGCCACCCGGTCCGCCGCCTGATTCGCACCCAGATCGAGTTTTTGCAGATTGGACACCTCAAACCCGGTCAATGGCGTACCTTGTCGCCGAAAGAGGTCCAGCAGCTTAAGGGCGCTGGCAAGTAACCAGAACAGGATCACCATCGATGCAAACTGCTGAACCGCCATCACTTACCCATGTTCATCCTGTGGTGCTAAACCAGGAACGACTGGACAAACGCCGACGCATCCTGCGCGACTGGGTGCTGCGCCCGGTCGGGCTGGGGCTACTGACCAGGGTGGATGTGACCGGTCAGGAACACATCCCGAATACCGGGCCAATCATTGTGGTGATGAACCATATCGCGGCCATTGACCCGTTCATCGTAGCGGCGGTCACGACGAACCGCTGCATTGTCCCGATGTCGAAGATCGAGAATGTCAAACATCCCATTGTGGGTGTAATCGGGCGGTTGTGGGGCGTTTACACCGTGCGGCGCGGTGAGGCAGACCGGCAGGCGCTCGCCAGCACCATCGCCCTGCTGCAACAGGACAGCGCCGTCTTGATCGCGCCGGAGGGCACGCGCAGCCCGACCCTGGGCGAAGCCAAAGACGGCACAACCTATCTGGCGACCAAAGCAAACGCTACGATTGTCCCGATGGGCCTGGAAGGGACCGACCGCTTCCCCGCCACGCTCAAACGCCTGCGCCGCACCCCGGTCACGGTGCGCATCGGGCGTCCGTTCCGTTTTCGCATCGATGATCGCCAGCGCATCCCGCGCGACGAACTACGCCAGATGACACACGAAATGATGGCCCAGATCGCCCAGTTGATCCCGGAGCACCGCCGGGGCGCATACAGTGACGAGTCTCGGTGGACTACCGACACGCTGGAATTCATCGACTAATGCGACGTTGGCATTACTTGGTTCCGCGCCCGTTCCGCGTAACGGGCATATAATAGCATCACAATCAGCACCGTAAACGGCGCTGGACGGCGGGGCCGCAGCCAAACCCGGTCATGACGCGGCCTACGGTCGCTTTCTGCCTTTCGCTTACGGCTTACAGCTTACCGCTATTTTCAGAGGAGTTTTACCTGTGACTAAAGGACCTAAATTTGCTTACTTCCAGGGCCAGATCGTGCCGATTGAGGAAGCGAAAGTCAGCGTGATGACTCACGCGCTGAACTACGGCACGGGCGCGTTCGGCGGGGTGCGCGCGTATTGGAACGCGGACGAAGAGCAGTTGTTCATCTTCCGCCCGCTGGATCACTTCAAACGGGTGCTGAACTCCGCCAAGCTGTTAATGATGGACCTGCCGTACACGCCTGAGTCGATGCTCCAGATTTTGCTCGACTTGCTGCGTCAGGAGAACTATCGCGGCCAGGATGTCTACATCCGGCCCCTGATCTACAAGTCCTCAGAGGGCATCGGCGTGCGGCTGCACGACCTGGAAAGCGATTTCACCATGTTCGCGCTGCCCTTTGGCAGTTACATCCCGAACGAGGAGAACTCGCGGGCGACGTTCTCGGCATGGCGGCGCATCGACGACAACATGATCCCGGCGCGGGGTAAGATCGTGGGCGCGTATGCCAATTCGGCCCTGATCAAGACAGATGCGATGCTCTCCGGTTTTGATGAGGCGATTGTACTCAATCAAAACGGGCATATCTCCGAAGGCAGCGCCGAAAACTTCTTTATGGTGCGCGACGGCGTGGTGATCACGCCGCCGCTGTCCAGTAATATTCTCGAAGGCATTACGCGCCGCACGATTATGCAGTTAATACGCGACGAACTTCACCTGGAAGTAGTCGAGCGCGAGATCGACCGCACCGAGATTTTCATCGCGGAAGAAGCGTTCTTCTGCGGCACCGGCGTGCAAGTCGTGGCGATCACCGAAGTCGATCATCGCCCGGTCGGGGATGGCACGATGGGGCCGGTCGTCGCCCAGGTTCGTAAGCTATACTTCGACCTCGTGCGTGGCAAGCTCCCCCAGTATCGCGCCTGGAACTGCCCGGTCTACGGCGAATAACGCGGACGAACGACGGAGGGTCGCGTAGGCCAGCGTGATGATCATGACTGCGTTCTGCGCGACCGTTCCAACATCCATGCAGACGATATCGGCTGCTTCGAATTCGCGCTGTTCCAGGAACCAACGCCCGGCCATGTACCCTGTCCCCAGCACGCCCAGCAGGATACCCAACCCGCGTATTTTCCCTTCAGTAGTCGAACCCGCGATCATTAGCGGGGCAACAAATATCAATGCCCTGATCAGATAAGTGCCAACAAACACTTTGGCGTGGCAGGTTTCCGGCGTATATAGACCGGAGTTAAGCAGGTGTCCGAATGCATACGTCTTGTCGATGAAAATGCTGATCAGCACAAGAATTACCAACATGGTATGCATCGTCGAACCATCCGGCAGGATCAACAGCATGATCAGGTTGAAGAAGAACAAGACATACAGGAAAATATCCCAGTGTAGATTCTCAGTCGGGCCAATCGCGTCAATAATCGGTTGAAAATCCCCCATAAGTTCCTCCACCAACTCAAATTTATGCTATATCCACATTGTACTCGATTCGCACCCTGGTGCGAAAACACACATTGACATGATCCGCACCGGGCGCTATACTCTGCTCCATGAATGCAAAACAGATGCACACCCACACTCATCATCACCATCACGTTAACGCCCCTGGCCTTTGGTCCGGTGGTGGTAGTGAGTCGTGTACCTGATGCGCGCATAGAGCATCATCATAGGTTACGGTTTCCAGACGCCTCCCGGTCCGCCGGGGGGCGTTTTTCGTTTATACGTGAGTTCACCAGAGACAAGGACGCCATTATGCGTGATATCGGAAAGAAGCAGGAAATTCGCATCGCCCTGCCCAGCAAGGGCCACCTTGGAGACGACACGCTCGACTTTTTAGCGGGCTGCGGGCTGCGCGTCAACAAGCGCAATCCGCGCCAGTACATCGCCACGATCCCGGCGCTGCCGGAGGTGCTCGTGCTGTTCCAGCGCCCGCGCGATATCCCGATGAGCGTCGCGGCGGGTGACGTGGACCTGGGCATCACCGGGTTGGACGCGCTGGCCGAGATGCTGCCAGAAAACACCAACTCGGTGGTGACGGTCCACGAAGCGCTCGGTTATGGCGAGTGTTCGCTGGTGCTGGCCGTGCCGGACGATTGGGACGATGTGCATACGGTCGGCGATCTACGCGAACACAACGAGCGTAATGGTATGCTGCGCGTGGCGACTAAGTTCGAGAACAGCGTGGCGCGGTTCCTGGCGCAGCAGAGCGTGACAAATGTGCGCGTCGTGCGTGCCGACGGCGCGCTGGAAGCCGCGCCGCTGGTCGGATACGCTGACTTCATCGCGGATATCACCAGCAGCGGCACGACCCTGCGCGAAAACCGCCTGCGTGCCCTGGAAGACGGCGTGATCGTGCGCTCGCAGGCGGTGCTGGTCGGCAACCGCGCGGCGCTCGCCCGCCCGGACGTACTGGAATCCACGCGCCAGATGCTCGAACTGATCGAGGCGTATCAACGTGCGCAGGAACAGTACATGATCTTCGCCAACATGCGCGGCGAGTCACCGGAAGCCATCGCCGAGCGTATTTTCAGCCAGGCCAATCTGGGCGGTTTGCAAGGGCCGACGATTTCCCCGATGGTCACGCGCGAGGGCCGGGGCAACTGGTGGGCGATCAACATCGTCACTAGCGCGGACCGGCTGTACACCACGATCCGCCAGCTACGCGAGATCGGCGGCAGCGGCGTCGTCGTCACGCCGATCACCTACATCTTCGAAGAAGCGCCCGAACGTTACCAGCGTTTGTTATCCGAACTCGAAAGCGAGGCACAAGCATAATGTCTGACAAACCTGAACTGCGTATTTACGACGACCTGGCCGAAGCGCGCGCGGCAGTACTCAAGCGTTATTCGCTGCGCGATGTCAGTGTCCCCGCGTGGCTCTCCGAGAGCCTGGAAAAGCTGTTCGGCGCGCCGGTCACGCCCGCCGAAGCGGTTGAGCGCATTATCCAGCGCGTGCGCACCGAAGGCGACGCCGCGATCCTGGACCTGAACGCGCGCATTGACGGCGCGGAACTTGACGCCATCGCCGTGCCGGAGCGCGAAATCAGCACCGCGCTGGATCGCATCCCGGCGGACGTGGCCGGACGACCGGTCTGCATGGTCACCAACTTCGCTT
>CAZMNL010000122.1:0-8008 GCA_964567525.1 uncultured Anaerolineaceae bacterium | reverse complement strand
CCGTGCATAAACTATCGTCGTAACGTATAAAAAACGTCCCGGCTTCTGCCAGGACGCATGTACTTAAGTGCCTGCATTTAAAGTCGTGTGATCCGGAACACCGAAAAGAACCAGGCAGCAGGTCCTGATAGAAGTTACGCAGTTGACAGCCATCAATGGTCAGTTTGACAGGCAAACGTGATGCCCTGATTTAGCTGACCACTGAAAACTGATGACTCGACCCTGAGAACTGGGCTTGTTCCTCACGGAGCCAATGTCATCCGGCGCGAACTGCGTAAGTTCTGCCTGATTTACGGTTTACCTTTGTCCTTGCCCTGGCCCGGATTGTCTTTGTCATCTTTGGACTGGCCGGGTGGTTCACCGCCGTGACCGGGTGGCAAATCATCGCCCAGGGCGGGGTTATCGACTAATCCCGGCGGCAGATCACTATCGTCTTCGGCGCTGCTGTCGCCATCACCGTCGTCACCAACATCACCGCCATTCCCGCTCCCACCGGATGCAACAGTTCCACCGGATGCGATGGCGGCTTCTTGCGCAGCGATGACGGTCAGGACTTCTTCCTCGCTCAGCGGGGCCGCGACCACGACTTCACGCTCCATGTGATCGACGGGCAGACCGCGTACCTGCTTCATATCGTAACCGCGCGGTTGTGAAGGCGGCCCGGCGGGTTTGCCGTCCGCGCTCAGCGGTATGCTGATCTGCGTGCCGGCAACCGCCGTGTGTGTGACCCCGGCAGCGGTTACAGTGGCGTGCCCCTCAACGACGCTGACCGTCATTTCGCCGCCCGGCTGCGCCTGGAAAAAGACGGTCGAGCCGAGCTGGATATCGACCTCGTTGATCAGCAGCGTGATCTCGGCGACCCCTTCCGGTGTCTGGATCAGCAACCCGCTGTTCGGTGCTTCTTCGCAGGGGGCATCCGTTGTGCCGCTGGTGAAGTAGAACGCCTGCATCGGCCCGTAGTACGTCGAGAAAGGATCGACTTCGGCCAGGATTGCCAGGTCGTCACCCGTGTTGACCGGTTCCAACAGTGGCGCATAAACCCAACCGCTGTTGATCCAGCCTATGCCGCCGTTCTCCGGCAGTTCGACACGCAGCCAGGAACTATCCGGCAGGCGACCATTAGCCCATACGATGGTATCTGGCCCGATAGTGCCAACGATGGGAGCTTGGGTTGTGGGGCGATAGCGTGCGTTGATCCACGTATTGAACGATTTGTTCTGGACTTCTAGCATGGGAACCGGCGCATACGGATTGGCAATCTCGACATCGCCAAACAGCAACAGCGACACGTTTTTATCGATTGCTGCCGGGAGATTCGCCTGAATGCGCATCAAAGCGACACCCCAATAACCGCTGGCAAGGTCCATCGTGCTCAGACGCAGCGATTGCAGGTCTACGACGTTGACGATATGGCCTTCTTCTTCGAACTCAAGGCGTCCGATACCCGGCTGCGGTTCGGCATTGAGCAGCGCGTGACCGTAGCAGGCTTCATTACGCCCGGTCGCAAGGCAGAGCGTGTCCACATTGTCCCAGGCGCTTTGCACAATCGCGGGACAGCTTACACCCTGTGCGGACACGGCTCCTTGTGAAGACGAGTCAGCGGAGTGTGCCGTCAGCGCGGGTGCCCCGATTACAGTCAGGATTATGAGTAAAACAATCACACGCTTCATTTTTATCCCCTGGTGAATCTTAGTGGGGCGTAACATCCCCATAGCGTGTATTTGGTGGTGGGCAGTCCGACACAAAAATCTAAACCACCCCATTTACAGTCTAACATCTGTTCGGTCAAGATGATATAGGTACCGGGCGAAATAAACGCAAGCATAACAATACCCTATCAATATTGACAGTCCGGCAGGGTTCGTTTTAAGATTATGCTGCCTCACAATAGCGGTGCGTATTTTCTCTAATTCGGAGCATACACTTGATTATCCAAAGCTTAAATGGTGCATGGACTCTCTCTCAAGCGAGCCAAACCGGTCTGGTGGCGGCCCAGGTTCCCGGCTGCGTACATCTGGATTTGCTGGCTGCCGAGATGATTGATGAGCCGTTTTTCCGCGACAACGAAGCCCGCCAGTTCTGGATCGCGGAAACGGACTGGATTTACCGGCACACTTTTACGCCCTCTCCAGAACTGCTTGCACAGGATCGTATTCTGCTGCGCTGTCACGGACTGGATACGTTGGCGACCATCCAGATCAACGGCGTGGAGATTGCACGCACCGATAATATGTACCGCGTGTATACGTTCGACGTAAAACCGCATCTGCATGCAGGCGAAAACACGATCACGATCCTGTTTGCCGCCCCCATGCCCTACCTGCGCCAGCAGGAAGCCGAAAAGGGGCGGTTGTTCGCCTGGAGTGTCGGCGAACACCGACTGAATAGCGGTGCGTGGCTGCGCAAGGAACCCAGCAACTTTGGCTGGGACTGGGGACCGCAGCTTGTGACCAGCGGCATCTGGCGCGATATCGAACTGGTTGGTTTCAGTACCGCGCGAATCAGCGATGTGCTGATTCAGCAGGATCACGCGGATCAGCGCGTCGATTTGAGCATCCGGCTGGCGGTCGAGCGCACCACCCCAGATGATACCGGCGCTGATCTGCGCGCGGCGGTCACGGTGTCCATAGACGGGGAGACGGTCGCGCACATGGGTGATCTGGCACTCAACGCCGGTATGGTAACGACTGATCTCACGATTGAACAACCGCGCCTGTGGTGGCCGCACGGTATGGGCGACCAGCCATTATATACCGTCACCGTGCAGTTGTTCGACGCCCAGCAGCAGCTTCTCGACACGGTGAGCAAACGCATCGGCTTACGCACGCTGCGCCTGGACCGTCACGCGGATGCCTGGGGCGAATCGTTCCAGTTTGTCGCAAACGGAGTCCCGTTTTTCGCCAAAGGCGCGAACTGGATTCCGGCGGATACCTTCGCGCCGCGCCTGACCGTTCCCGATTACGAGGCGTTGATCGTGTCCGCGACAGACGTGCATATGAACATGCTGCGGGTGTGGGGTGGCGGTCTATATGAAGACGATAGGTTCTATGACCTGTGCGACGAGTACGGCATTTGTATCTGGCAGGATTTTATCTTCGCCTGTGGAACTTATCCCGCATTTGATGCGGATTTCATGGCGAATGTGAAAGCCGAGGCCGAGGACAATGTACGCCGCCTGCGCCACCATGCCTGTCTCGCACTGTGGTGCGGCAACAATGAGCTTGAACAGGGGTTAGTGGGCGCGCAGTGGACCGATCAAACGATGAGTTGGGACGATTACGGCACGCTGTTTGATGACCTGCTGCCTGCCGTTGTGCGCGAACACGATCCGCAGCGTGATTACTGGCCGGGCAGTCCTCATAGCCCGCATGGCGACCGTAACGACTGGTGGAATCCCCAATGGGGCGACGTGCATTTGTGGGAAGTCTGGCACCAGAAAAAGCCATTCGCGTTTTACCGCAGCACACCGCACCGTTTTGTCAGCGAATTTGGTTTGCAGTCCTTCCCGGAACCGCACACGACCTACAGTTTCACCGAACCGGAAGATCGCAACCTGACCAGCTACGTGCTGGAGTATCATCAGCGCAGCGGCATCGGCAACAGCACGATCATGCACTACCTGCTGGACTCGTTCCGGCTGCCCGCCACGTTTGAGGCGCTGTTGTGGCTAAGCCAGATTTTGCAGGGGATGGCGCTCAAGACCGGTATTGAGCATTGGCGACGCAACATGCCGCGCACGATGGGCACGCTTTACTGGCAGTTGAACGACTGCTGGCCCGCGCCAAGCTGGTCTACACTGGACCATACCGGGCGCTGGAAAGCCTCACACTACATGGCGAAACGCTTTTATGCGCCGCTGCTGCTCTCCGCCGTCGAAGACACGGGTGCGGGTACAGTGGCGCTGCACGTCACCAGCGATCACGGAGAACCGGTTGCAGGCACGGTCAAATGGGCGCTCACCGATCTGGACGGGGCAGTACTCGCTGAAGGAACACAGCCAATTATAGCTGCGCCACGTCAGAATACGCCTGTGACCACGCTCGAACTGGCGCAGCGCATCCAGGCGCACGGGGAACGTAATTTGCTGCTGTGGGCCGAGCTGCATACCACAGCGGGCCGTGTCTCTGGTGATGTGGTGTGGTTCGCGCCACCCAAACACCTGGAACTGCGCGATCCGGGCATCACCACCACTGTCACCCTGCGCAGCGATCAGATCGCTGAAATCACGCTGGCGGCGCAGCATCCGGCGCTGTTTGTGTGGCTGGACCTGCCGGGGCATTATGTGCGGATTGACGATAACTTCTTGCACCTGCGTCCAGGAATACCACAGCGCATTATTGCGCATCTAACGGAGGCGCTGCCGCTGGAAACAATCCAGAATGCGCTGGCCGCGCGTTCGCTGATCGACACCTACTAAAGGTGCTAATCGCCACCGTGCCATTCGTTGCGGCGCGGTGATGTGCTGCTTTTATGTTGCTAGTTTGTAGCCGATACCCGGTATGGTCAGGATTAACGTCGGATCGCTGGGGTCCAGTTCCACTTTTTCGCGCAGGCGGCGGATATTGACTGTCACCACCTGTTCGGTATCCGCTGCACTGTCGTAGCCCCATACCGCGTCGAGAATCTGGCCCCGACTGAGCACCTGGTTCGGGTTCTGCGCGAGATAGGTCAATAAACGTAGTTCGGTGGGCGTGAGATGCAGGTCATCCTCGCCGCGCAGCACACGCCCACGTCCCCGATCGATCACCAGGTCGCCCGCATAAAGCAAATCGCCTTCCCCCAGCGCATATTCGCCGTAGGCGCGGCGCAGTTGCGCGCGCACCCGCGAAAGCAGCTCGCGCAGGCTGAAAGGCTTGGTCATGTAGTCGTCTGCGCCCATCTCCAACCCGATGATCTTGTCCATCTCATCCGCGCGCACGGTGAGCATGATGATCGGCTGCAAGATGCCAAGCTGCCGCATCTGGCGGCAGAAGTCGAACCCGGAGCCATCCGGCAGACGCACATCCAGCACGATCAAGTGCGGGGCGTGATTGCGCGCGTAAGTGATGCCGCTGGTTCCGTTTGACTTCCAGATCACGTCGTAGCCTTCGCGCTGCAAGCCGGTTTGTAGCCCACCTGCGATGCCGGGATCATCTTCGATCAGTAAAATCGTGTGAAACCTCGTCATAGTGCCCCTCATTTCAACGCGGCAACTGTACAACAAAACGTGTGCATCCGGCGGCGCTGTCAACCGTAATCGTGCCCCCGTGATCCTCAACAATCATGCGGGTGATCACCAATCCTAATCCGTTGCCGGGATAAGCAGCAGTATTGCTGGCGCGGTAGAAGCGACTGAACAGTTTGGGCACATCGGCGGGCGGAATCCCAATCCCGGTATCTGCCACCCACAGGCGAATGTTTTGCGCTTCCGGCTGCAATCCCAGCGTCACTGTGCCGTACTCCGGCGTGAATTTAAGCGCGTTATCCAACAGGTTTTCGATCACGCTAACGAGCAGAACTTCGTCCGCCTGGACGAAAAATATACCGTGTGGTACTTCAAGGTACAGCGCGATTTCCGCCTGTTCCGCACGCGAGGCGTACCGTTCGTGCATTTGCTGTGCTAACGCCCCCAGATCGACCGGCTGGCGCTCGGTGGTAGTATTGTGGGCCTCAATGCGCGCTAACGTCAGCAGTCCCCGTGTGAGCATTTCCAGCCGGGTGAGTTCCGTCTGCGCGCGAGCGATATCCTTGCGGAACTCGTCGATCCGCTCGCTGTCGGAGGCCAGTTCGAGATTGGTCCGCAGCGCGGTAATCGGCGTGTTGATCGCGTGGGCAGCGTCTGCTACAAAGCGTTTGAGCGTGACTACCGTTGTCTCGACGCGCGCCGCCATCGTGTTGAACGTCTGCGCCAGCAGACCGAGTTCGTCGCGGCGACCGACATCGGCGCGCACCGAAAGATCACCCTCAGCCATATGTTTCGTCGTTTCAGCCAGCGCCAGCACCGGCTGGCTGATCCGCTGGCTGGCGAACCAACCCGCAACAGCCGCCAGCAGCACGGCGATTACGCCTGCGACGACCGCTTTTTGCGCCACATCATTCACAATTTCCGTGCCAAATGCTGGCCCTTCGGATAGTTCCAGGTAGCCGATCACTTCATCTTGATAGTAGCCATATAAAGGGGCAGTCACTATCAGGTCGTTACGGCGTTCGGGAGCCACCTCCCCTGTGAGCAGTTGATCCAGCGCGCCGCGCCGTGACCACAAAGGATACTGCTGCCAGCCGGGTTGACCGGTATCCAGATTGAGGTTGGGCATTTCCTCACGCCGGATGCTCAGATACGTTTCAAAACCTGCGCCTGGATCATTCTGATTAAATCCACCAGCGCCGTAGAGCATGTTAGCAGAACGTTCCGCCTGTCCTGCGCCCGCCCTGGTCCCCTGGGGATTTTCGGGTCTATGGTATTCTAAACTGACAAAGTTTTCGGCGGTCATAGCGCCGGAGTCGGCGATCACTTGCTGATCTGTGTCGAGCAGCCGCACACGTGACAGCGCCACAAACGCATAAATGTTTGTCGCGGCTTGCAGGGTGTCTTCGGGGGCATCATCACGCAATAGCTGTTCGGCGCTGCGGAGGACGATCCCCGCACTGGCTTTCATATAGTCGTGTTCGCGCTGGTCGTAGTAGTCGCGCAGCGTGAACAGCAGCACCCCCCCCAGTGCTACCGCCGCCAGCAGTGCGATCCCGGCATAGCTCAACAGTAAACGCCAGCGGATCGAATACAGGATGGGAAACGTAACTCGACGATTCATCGAACATGCTCCGGAGACAATTTTGCCCCACATTGTACCGCAGTCAGACTCACGGGCCGGTTGCTGACCCCGGCGTCACCGTCGGCTCCGGCGACTCGGCCTTGTAGAATGTCCAGGGGCCACCCTCGACGCAGGAAATCTGCATGAAGTCATTCCCCAACGGATAGACGTACCAGGTATACGTGCCTTCCATCGGCAGGTTATCGACGATAGCCACCGTGTCATTCATGCGCAGTTCGACCAACTGCTCGTGTTGCGTACCATCCGGGCGGTGAATGCGGATCAGGTACTTGGGCGCTTGCGGCCCGCGCCAGTTGAAGGTCAGCGAGCCAGTGGTGGGTACGGTGGTCGTGCCATTGAACGGCGTCAGCGCTTCCCAGGCCATACATGCGTATTCTGGTACATATGGGTGTGACGCGCCAGGCACATGCAACACCTGCCCGACGACGATCAGGTTCTTGTCGGTGATGCAGTTACCCTCGGCCAGTTCATCAACCCAGGTGCCGTACTGTGCGGCAATCGAAGACAGAGTATCCTCAAACTGCACGGTATAGGTCAGCGTCCAGTCCGCGCGCGGCTCGCAGCCGGGTGTTGAGGTGGGGGTAGGCGACTCCGCGCCGTGTAATCCCGGCAGCGACACGTCCACATATACGGTTGACTGCGGTGTCTCGCTAGGGACCGGGGAAGCGGTCGGTGTCGGCGTCGGCGGTTCGAAGGTGGGCGGCGGCTTGAGCGTTTGCGACGGGGTGAGCGTCGGCAGTGGTGTGTAGGGCGGGATCGTTTCTGTCACGGTTGGCATGAGCGTCGGCGTAAGGGAACTTTGCACTTCCTGCGCCAGCGAGATGTCATCATCTCCGGGCGTGCTGCTGCCTGTGTAAGAAAACACCGCGCCGATAAAGATTGAACCGATTACAAGGGCAAGCACAAGTGTCAATTTTCCGGCTGTTCTAGACATGGTTGGCTCTCCGGTTGGGATTCAGGGGGTGGGGTATGGGATGCTGTACTGCGCCGGACGACTTGACCGTCCAGCAGGTCATAAACCGTATCGACAAAGTCCATCACCAGCGGGTCGTGGCTGACGATCACGAAGGTGGTGTCTTCTGCTGCTGCGATGCCACGAAACAGAGCCAGAATACGGCGCGTAGCGGCGGTATCCAGGCCGCTCGATGGTTCGTCCGCCAGGATCAGGCGGGATTGCAGCGCGAGCGCACGCGCAATCG
>CAZMNL010000121.1:0-8050 GCA_964567525.1 uncultured Anaerolineaceae bacterium | reverse complement strand
GCGCACGGCGCGATGATGGGGTCGCGCGGGAACTCCGGTACGATCCTCTCGCAGTTGTGGCAGGGCTTCGCGCACGCGCTGCGCGACCACGAAACACTCACCGCTGAGGTGCTGGTCAAAGGGCTGCGCGAAGCGGCTGATTCCGCCTATCGCGGCGTGATCAAACCCGTTGAAGGCACGATCCTGACCGTCGCGCGCGAGGCCGCCGAAGCGGGAGAAACTGCGCTCCAGGATACACAAGACATGATCGACATCCTCGACCGCGTAGTCAAACATGCCAAAGACGCCCTCGCCCGCACACCTGAAATGCTGCCTATCCTGCAAAAAGCCGGCGTCGTCGATTCCGGCGGCAGTGGGCTGGTTTACATCCTGGAAGGCATCCTGCTGCATCTCCAGGGACAGGATATCTCGGTCGAACACGTCGCGGTTGAGGCAGTCTCCGAACTGGAAACCGCACTCGCGCCTGAAGACGAAATGGGTTACGGCTATGACGTGCAGTTCATCCTCAAGGGCGACGATCTGGACGTGAATATCGTGCGCGCCGCGATTGACCAGATGGGCTGGTCAACCCTGGTCGTGGGCAACGAAGAAGCGATCAAGGTGCATGTCCACGTACACGATCCCGGTATCCCGCTCAGCTACGCGGTCAGCCTGGGGGACATCAGCGATATCGTGGTCGAGAATATGCAAGAGCAGTTTCACGAATACGTGCGCGACCGCGCCGGACAGCCCACACGCACCGCCGAACCGGAATTCAACCAGCCCGAACTCGACGCCAACGATATCGGTGTCGTGTCCGTCGCTTCCGGCGAGGGGATTGCACACGTCTTCCAACAGTTGGGCGCAACCGAACTCGTCATGGGTGGGCAGACCAACAACCCCAGCACGCAGGAAATTCTCGACGCCATCCAACGTGTACCCACCAGCAAAGTGATTCTGCTGCCGAACAACAAAAACATCATCCTGGCGGCGGAACAGGCCGCGCGCCTGGCGACCAATCAGCAGGTCGTGGTCATCCCCACGCGCAGTATGCCGCAGGGCATCAGCGCAATGCTGCCCTATGACTCGAAGGGCGATTTTGACGATATCGCGGACGCGATGCTCGAATCGAAAGATGACATTAAAACCGGCGAGATCACGACCGCCACACGCAGCGTTGAATTAAACGGAGTCAAGGTGGCGCAGGGGCAAATCATCGGCCTGATCGATGGGGCGCTGGAAGTTGCCGGGGAAAATATCGGCGACGTGCTCAAACAACTGCTCGCTAAAATGTGTTCGAGTGACTGCGAATTGATTACGCTATACTATGGGGATAGCGTTCAACAGACAGCCGCGCAGGATATCATGGACGAACTCAGCACATTGTATCCTGACCAGGACTTTGAACTTGTCTACGGCGGGCAGGCGCACTATCACTTCATCCTGAGCGCCGAATAACGCCGTCTACGTTTTGCAAACTTACGGGGTGGGAGGTACGCCAGTTGGGTAAGGTGCGCATTGTTACCGATAGTGCGGCTCACTTTCTGCACAGCGATGCAGTTGAGCGGTATAACATCGAAGTCGTGCCCTTGACCATTCAACTCGGTCTACAACACTTTCGTGAGGGCCTCGACCTGGATGCAGACGCCTTCTTCCGGTTGGCGAGTACCAATCCCCTTCCCGCGGCACTATCGGCCCCGGACACTGAAACCTTTGCAATGCTCTACCAGCGGCTCAACCGCGAAACCGACCAGGTGCTCTCGCTGCATAGTTCGCGGCACATGAGCGCCACCTGGCAGCACGCGCTGACCGCCAGTAAAACATTGCTGGGACGCTGCGAAATCGCCGTCATAGATTCCATGACGACCTCGGTCGGGCTGGCGATACTGGTCGAAGCCGCCGCGCAGATCGCTGAACAGGGCGCGGAACTCGAAGAGGTTGTGCGCATTGTGCGCGCCATGCTGCCACACGTCTACTCGGTCTTCTATGTCGATTCGCTCACCTATTTGCAGCATAACGGCCTGATCAGCGAGGCACAGTCGATTCTCGGCACCATGCTGGATATCAAACCTTTCCTGACCATCGAAGACGGCGAATTAATCCCGATGGAAAAGGTGCGCACCCAGGCCCAGGCGATTGATAAACTGGTCGAGTTTGTGGCCGAATTTTCGGCGCTGGAAAAACTTATCATTCTCGACAACACGCCCTACCCCTCAGAACGCACGCGCCAGCTTCAGGACCGTTTGGCGGCGGAGTTTACGGGGCGGGCTTTCCCCTCAATGATGTACGGGCCAAGCCTGGGCACAATGATCGGCCCTGACGGTATGGGCGTCGTCGTATACGAAAATCCCGACGCGGAGGAAGACGTTTAAACATGCCGCGCCTTCGCGTTATGACCGACAGCACGTGCGATCTTCCAGCAGACTGGGTTACACAGCACGATATCCGCATCGTCCCCACCTATGTGCAATTTGGCACAGAAAGTCTCGCGGATGACGGTGTTCAGATCACGCGTGAGGGTTTCTACCAGCGGCTTATCTCGTCCCCGGTCCACCCCACGACCGCCGCGCCCCCTGCCGGGCAAACCCTGGAAATTATGCGGCAGGCGCTTCAAGACGCGGAGCATGTGATCGGCATCACGGCCCCCGCAGTGCTCAGCGGCATTTACAACACCTTCCGGCTGGCCGCCGAACAGCTTGGCCCGCAGCGCGTCACGTTAATTGACAGCGGGCAGCTCAGCATGGGCATGGGCTGGCAGGTGCTCACCGCCGCTGAAATGGCCGCTTCCGGCGCATCACCTGCCGACATTGAAAACGCACTGCGCGATATGCAGCCGCGTGTTGACGTATGGGCTGCGTTGGATACAATGCAATACCTGCGGCGCAGTGGACGGGTGAGTTGGGCTACCGCGATGGTCGGGGACCTGTTCCAGATCAAACCGATCATCAACCTGCACGACAGCGTCGTCAGCTCTGTCACACGGACGCGCACATCGCGCCGCTCATTTTCAACACTTGTGGAACTGGCCCACAAAGCCGCCCCGTTAGCGCGGCTGGCGGTCATGCACACCCAGTATCCCGACGGCGCATACGAACTGGTCAACGCATTGCGCGATCTACACTCCAAAGATGCTATTATCGTTGTCGAAGCAACACCGGTATTGGGAGTCCACCTTGGGCCGCAGGGGTTGGGGCTGGGTGTTGTTCGCCACTCCTTGAACACGCAAACAGGATAAACTGCTATGCCTTCGGCGTTAGAAACACTCGTCAAAATCTTAAAGCTCGAACAGAACACGGATTACAAAAACACGGCAGTGATCGGCGGGTTGGAATCCTTCGCCAAAAACTGGGTCACGGGCGCGCACGAACAGGCTAAACGTGCCGAACATCACCAGCTTGTGGACGAACTGGTCGTTCTGATGAACCGCTATGCAGATATCGAGGACCTGAACGCCCGTCACGAAACCGTCAAATACATGATGGGGCGCATCATGGGGCGCATTGAGCCGCCGCCGGACCTGCCGCTATCAACCTATGTGGATGAGGAAGAACCGGAAGACAGCCCCGCCCATCCCCCTGCTCTAGCGGCTGAGGACTCGCCCCCTGATGTTGTGTCGTCCGCCACAGAAACGCGCGCAGATGACGACGCGGACGATACCGGCGACGATACCGGGAACACAGCCGAAAACGATCATAAAGCATACCGGGAAGGCGACGAAGGCGACGGCGAGGAAGAAGAAGACTTTGTCGCCACCGAACCGGAACCGCAACCGGAACCGTTTATCCCGCCGCGCCGCCGCGCCCGGCACCTGCCCCCGGAAGAAGCCGCGCAGCATTACGGTGAACTGCGCGCGCCGGTCACGACCCTGCCGCGCATCGGCGAAAAAATGGCGGAGAAACTGGATATCCTCGGCATTCGCACAATTGCCGACATGCTCTTCTACTTCCCCTACCGTTATGACGACTACACGCGCATGAAGCCGCTTAACCGGCTGGTCCCTGGCGAAGTCGTGACCGTGATCGCGGTCGTGCGCTCGGTTGCCAAACGGCAGGCGCGCGGCGGGCGTCCCTATCTGCATGTTGCCTTTGGTGACGGCACCGGCACGATGAATGTGACGTTCTTCGGACAGCTATGGTTGCAGCGGCGTTTCAAGGCCGGTATGCAAGTCGTGATCAGCGGCGAAGTGGAACTCTTCCGGGGCGAACTCACGATGACTAACCCGGAATGGGAAATGCTGGAACGTGACAATCTGCACACCAAACGCATCGTGCCGGTTTACCGCCTGACCAAAGGCATCTCGGCGCGCACGCTGCGGCGCTTCATCAACCAGGCGGTCAGCCAGTGGGCCGAACACATCCCCGATCACCTTCCGGAAAGCGTACTCGACCGCGCCGAACTCGCCGACCTGTCCTGGGCCATTGCGCAGGTCCACTTCCCCGAATCCTTCGAGGCCATGGACTACGCGCGGCGGCGGCTCACATTCGACGAGTTGTTCCTGTTCCAGATGGGGATGCTCGGCAGCCGCCGTGACTGGCAGTCTGTGCCGGGGCAGCCACTTCACGTGTCCGACGACTGGCTCGCGGCAGCATTGGATACCCTGCCCTACGCGCTCACCGGTGCGCAGCAAAACGCACTCGAACAGATTCGCGCAGATATCACGCGCGATGTACCCATGAACCGCCTGCTGCAAGGTGATGTCGGATCGGGTAAAACGGTGGTGGCGGCGCTGGCGCTGGCAACGGCTGTGCAGAATGGCAAACAGGCCGCGATCATGGCTCCCACCAGCATCCTGGCCGAGCAGCACGCGCGCAGCATTGGAACGCTGCTGCGCCAACTGCCGGGCGGCGAAGACATCACCCTGCGCTTGCTGACGGGCAACACCAGCAGCGCCGAGCGCGACGAAATTTACGCAGGACTGGCCGAGGGCAGCATTCAGGTCGTGATCGGGACACACGCGCTGATTCAGGAAGGGGTCAACTTCAACGACCTGGCGCTGGCCGTGATCGACGAGCAGCACCGCTTCGGCGTGGAGCAGCGCGGCGCGCTGCGCGGCAAAGGCACCAATCCGCACCTGCTGGTCATGACCGCCACCCCCATCCCACGCACGCTGGCCCTGACCATCTACGCCGACCTCGATCTCACCATCATCGACGAAATGCCGCCGGGCCGTACTCCCATCGAAACCCGCGTCCTGACACCTGCCGAGCGCGAACGGGCCTATGACTTCATCACGGCCCAGGTCGAACGCGAACGGCAGGCATTCATCGTCTACCCGCTGGTGGAAGCCTCCGAATCCTTGCAGGACACCGGCGCGGCAGTGGACCAGTACGCCTACCTGAGCGAGATCGTGTTCCCCAAAAAACGCCTGGGGCTGCTGCACGGGCGCTTATCACCGTCTGAAAAAGACTCCGTGATGTCCGCCTTCGCTCACGGCGAGATCGATATCCTGGTGTCAACATCGGTGGTGGAGGTGGGCATCGATGTACCCAACGCCACCGTGATCATGATCGAAAATGCGGACCGCTTCGGGCTGGCGCAGCTTCACCAGTTCCGGGGCCGTGTGGGGCGCGGCGAACACAAATCGTTCTGCCTGCTCGTCAGCACCAACCAGACCGCAGAAGCCCAGCAGCGTCTCTCCGCGATGGAAGAAACCACCGACGGTTTCCGGCTGGCGGAGATCGACTGGGAAATGCGCGGCCCTGGCGATTTGCTGGGCTTGCGCCAGAGTGGAGCCGGGCAGTTCCGGCTGGCGGAAATCATGAATCCGCGCCTTGTAGAACTGGCACAACGCGAGGCCCGCACGCTCTACGCTGAGGACCCGTACCTGGCACAGCCCGAACATCATTTGCTCGCCCAGCGCATCCAGACTCAACTGGACCAGCGCGCTGATATCAGTTGATCCAATATATCGACAAAGCAACGGCCCGCGTTCAGACGCTAAAGGCCGCGTTACAGTCTCCATGAAGGGATACCATGCGTCAAAAACATATCTGTTGTGCTCTTTATCCCGGTTCGTTCAATCCGATTCACTACGGCCATATCGATATCGCACAGCGCGCGCTGCGGCTCTTCGACGAGGTGATCATCGCCGTCTATGTGCATCCCGGAAAACCCAACCTGTTCACAGCAGATGAGCGTGTCGAACTGATCAAGGAAACGCTGAAAGACGAGCCGCGCATCCGAGTTGCGTCTTATAACATATTAACTGTAGACTATGCACGTGAAGTCGGTGCGCAGGCTATCGTGCGCGGGCTGCGCGTGTTTTCCGATTTTGAGCTGGAATTCCGCATGGCCCTGGCGAACCGCCGTTTGGCACCGGAGATCGAAATTGTTAATTTCATCTCGTCGGAAGAGCATCTGCACATCAGCTCCAGCACCATCCGCGAAATCGCGTCGCTGGGGGGCGATGTCGCCACGATGACACCGCCGAACGTGGTTACAGCACTTAAACAGCGCTTTGCCGAATTCAAAGCCAACGGCTCCCAATCCTCATTTATGGTGAGCCTGCACGATTAAGCGGGGATACTGGGTTTGATGAAACGGCAGCGGGTAGTTGGAATGGAGTGACCTGTATGGATATTCAACATTTGGTGGATCGGCTCGAAGACCTGATCGATGAGGGGCGGCATTTCCCGTTCAGCAAATTCACGCTGATCGATGAAGAACGCGCGCTTGAGATCATCGACCAGATGCGCATTTCCGTGCCGGAACAGATCGAGAAAGCCTCGCGGCTGATTAACCAGCGCGACCGGCTGCTGGCGCAAGCCCGCGAAGAAGCCGCGCGCATTGTGCAGGTTGCCGAAGAAGAAAGCCGGCAAATGACGAACCGCGACGCCATCGTTCAGACCGCACAAAACCGCGCCGCCAATATCATCACCCAGGCTCGCCAGGAAGCGGAAATGATCCGCGCCGAGGCGGACGAATACGTGATGACCGTGCTGCAAGAACTCGAAAATCAACTGCTGCGTAACCTGAATATTGCGCGTAACGGCATCGCCAAGATTGAGGCTGAACGCAGCGCCGGTCATACCAACATCCAGACGGTTTACGAGCAGGCTGCCGCCGAGGTCGCTGCCGAAGTCTCGGCGCATATCCAGCAGCAGCAGGCTGAAGACCGTGACACCCAGGCGGATAGAGCGTCTGAAACCGAAGAAGTGTCCGTCGAAGCGGCTGCCGATTCGCCCTCGTCGGGTCATGCCAACGACGACTGAACCTGAAAGACGAACCGTCTCGCCAACCGTCCGGCACTTGACAGACGTTCACCGCGTGCCTTATAATTCTGCGCTGTCCGGTGGTAGCCGTGACGACGGTATGGCGAAGGAGATAGCAACATGGGTCCGCTGCCCAAGAGAAAAATTTCTAAAACGCGCCGGAACAAGCGGCGCGCCCACGATCATCTGATCCCGCGTCACCTGGTGGTTTGCAGTGATTGCAACAAGTACAAGCCTGCACACCAGGTTTGCCCAAGCTGTGGGTCGTACAATGGTCGTGAAGTGCTGCCAGTCGACGAAGACAAGGACTAGCAGCGCCCTGATTCATGGATGTGCGATGGGGCCGTGCCAGCATTGGCGCGGCTCTTTGCGTTTTACCGCGAAAGGACACAACAACCATGCTTGATTGGACCAAGACCGCGTTTGTATTCCCCGGCCAGGGATCGCAGGAAGTCGGCATGGGGGCCGATCTGGTTCAGGCTTACCCCGCAGCCGCAGCCACGTTCCAGCAGGCGGACGAATTGCTCGGTTTCGCGCTCAGCAACCTGTGCTTCAACGGCCCCGCCGAAGACCTCAATAACACGTTCAACACCCAACCCGCGCTCTATGTCGTGGGCATCGCCGTGCTGCGCGTGCTCAACGCCGCGTTCGCGGACGAACTGCGCCCGGCATTCGTCGCCGGGCACAGCCTGGGCGAATTCACCGCTTTAACCGCCGCTGGCGCATTGGATTTCACCGATGGCCTGAAACTGGTGCGCAAGCGCGGGCGATTGATGGATGCCGCCAGCGAACGCAGCCCCGGCGCAATGGCCGCGCTGCTCGGACTGGATGCCAGCGACGTGCGCGCACTGTGCGCTGAT
>CAZMNL010000120.1:0-8052 GCA_964567525.1 uncultured Anaerolineaceae bacterium | reverse complement strand
AACTGTCTGAGGCCGGGCACGAGGATGATTCCGCGCTCATGTTGGCGTTTGATATTCCCGCCGAAGGTGCGGCAGGGTGCGGTTTCGACCTGCTGCCGCAGCCGGATTGGGCGACAACGCAGGGAATCCGTTTCTGGATGCGGGCGGATACGCCTGATCTGGTGCTGCGCGTGGCGTTGGGCGTGCGTGATTCTGCGCAGGCAGCGCAGGAAAACAGCGAGGCCGCGCCGTTCGACAAGGAACTGCGCATTCCGGATCAATGGACCGAAGTATTCATATCCTGGGATGATCTGGCTAAAGCTGAATGGTTCGGCGATCAGGGAGCCGAAGAATTCGATCCGGTGCAGGTAGTCTGGCTGGCGTTTGATGTGGGATATTGGGAATCCGCGCAGACCGGTACGCTCTGGATTGACGATGTAACGTTAGTACACGCCGCGCCGTAAGGTTCCAGGCGACTTAATGCGCAGCGCCCACGTGTTTCAGGCGTGGGCGCTGTGGCAATTGCGGGGATCAGTCGTCCGGGTTTTCGCCGGACGAAGTCTGTTCGCCATCCGCATCATCTTTAACAGGGGATTTTTGGGGCGGCAGTTCCACCGTGTCAAACTCGTTAATCGGTTCGTCCGTGACTGGCTGGTACAGCCCCACCTGCGTATCGGCGAAATTTTCCGGATCGGGCGGTGTTTCAGACGCGATCTCTTCGCTGCTTTCCATCTTGATCACGACTACGCTGATGTTATCCTCACCGCCCCGGCTGTTCGCGCGGTTAACAAGTTCCTGGGCGACTTCTTCAGGGTTGGAGATCGCGGATGCAACTTCGACAAATTCTTCGGGATCAACATGTCGCGTCAGCCCATCCGAACACAGGATCAACCAGTCGCCTTCACGGAGATTCCGGCTGTAGAGGTCGGCTTCGGTGTCTTCGATCTGGCCCAGCGCGCGGTATAACACGTTGCGCATCGGGTGGACGGCGGCTTGTTCCGGGGTAATGTGCCCGGAGGCCAGCAGCGCCTCGACGAAACTGTGATCGTCGGTAATCTGGTTGATCCATCCCTCGCGCCCATCGATCAGGTACGCGCGGCTGTCGCCTACGTGGGCCAGGATGACGCGGTTATCACGGATCAGGCCGAGTGTGATCGTGGTTCCCATCCCCTGAAATTCCGGATGTTCGTTGGCGCGTTCAATAATCGCACGGTTGCCCCGGCGAATAGCTGATCGCAGTTTATCGGATATCTCGTCTTCGGAGATGTCGCGCAGTGTTTCGCTGCCCCGCGCCTCGCCCAGAAAATCGGCCTGGATTGCTTCGACCACCAGGCGGCTGGCTTCTTCCCCGGCGACCGCGCCACCCATGCCATCCGCGACGACGGCCAGCACGACCCCATGCCGTGCCCATAGACCGACGCGATCTTCGTTGTTTTCGCGGACCTGCCCCACATCTGAGACGGCACTGGCGCGTGGAACGGGATGATCGATCTCGCGTTGATCCGGGATCGAAAGTGAGGCGCTGCACCCCATGCAATAGCTGGCTAACGGGTGGTTCAAGGTGCCACAGCGCAAACAGGTGATGGGAGTGCCTTCAATGGGGGGCGGCAGTTTGGCCCTGGCTTCGCGGAGGTGCTTCACGATATCGGGTTCGAGATTGTCTTCGCGTCCATGAATATAACGCATGGCATCTTCAACATGGCGGCGCTGCCGGTGGATGCCCCGAACAACGGGGGGTTTGTCGAGGTTAGCACCACACTTGAAGCAAAACACGGCACGCAGCAGATTCTCGTGCTTGCAGTGTGGACACGTGCGAGTTTCCATGATGGTTATTTCTCCAATAAATGCCGTACTTGTGTTATGATTTTACTGACGGTGGGCTAGGGTGCAAATAACCCGTTTGAAGATCGGCAATTATCCCGCTGAACATCGGGATCGATCCGTCGCAGGTATACATCACCAAAGGTAGTTAGCGTGACCGAGACTCGACCGAATGTATGGCAGCTTCAATCGCGGCATGATGTGCCGAGCTTGATCGCGGCACTGCGCCACCCGGATTTTGAAGTGCGTAAGCGGGCAGCGATTGCGCTGCGCGTTTTGGAGGCAACCGAGGCCGTGCCTGCGCTCAGGTCCATGCTGCGCGAGGAGCCAGACGACCAGGTGCGCCGCAGTGTACAGTCTGCGCTGCAAGTGCTTGATCAGCGCACGAATGTCGATGCGTTGGTCGCCGCAGGCGATCTGCGCGGCTTGATTGATGTGCTCAACACGCGCCACGCGGAGAACGTGATCGCTGCCGCTAATGTGCTTGGTGATCTGGGCGACCGGCGCGCGGCTGAGCCGCTGGTGATCCTGTTTCACAACTCATCGTCGCCGCCGCAGGTGCGGCTGGCGGCGGCGGAAGCTCTACTCAAATTGCAGAGCGCCCCGGCGGTCGTGACTTTGCTCGGCGCGTTGCGGCGTGATTCGTGGCAGGTGCGCCGTAATGCGGCAGCCGTGTTGGGACAGCTTCAGGCGGTCTGGGCGGTCGATCCCCTGGCGGTGGCGCTGCGCGATACGCACCCGGTCGTGCGCCGGACGGCAGCGGCGGCGCTGCGGCGTATCGGGACTGCCGACGCGATCAACGCACTGCGCTCGCATTTTTCGACCGGGCCGCTGTCTGCCAGTCCCGCTGCACCACCGGACCGGCAGCGTTCAGTTGTGCCACCATCCGCGCAGGTCACGAAAGAGCGCACGATACAACCGCCCGCTGCTGACGTGACTGAGCCGCCGGTTACGCCAGGCGATACGGTGCCGTCGAGCGCCGTTCACGCGAAAGAATCTCAAGATTTGCCTGTCGTTGAGCGTTCGGAGAGTGTGACATTGGGCGCTTCAGCGGATACACGGCCATCGAATGCGGGGCAGCGCCCGTTGGGGAACAGCCAGGAAGAATCGCAGGTTCCCGAAACGGCTTCATTGTTCCGGCAGTCTATCCGACGTTTGATCGATTTTTTGAGCTGACCGGCGGATTGTGGGCTAATACGAGGTATTGCAGCCGGCTGTTTTCAGTGCGTATCTTCAAGGTACGTCTTCTGACGGTTCAATCCTGGCTTCATCTAACGTATCTATTGGGGGCGCGGTGAGCGGCGGCTCTACCGGCAGCGGACCCTCAACCCCCATCATACGGCGAATTGCGTCCAGTTCGTCCTGCGAAATCCCGCTTTCGCCAAAAGCGTGTGTGAAAGCGATCTGTTGAAAGGCGATGCCTGCCATATTGGGCATGGGGATGGCTCCTCGTGACGTGTCTTTAGTGTAAGCCTGCCCTTGAAGCAGCAAGCTGATCATAAACGCGCCCACTCCCAACCACTGCACCTGTGTCAGACTTTCGCCTAGAAACACAAACGCCAATCCCACCGCGACCGCAATTTCCGTGATGGCGAGCAGGGTGGTTTGCAGGCTGCCGAGATTTTTGACTCCGGCGAAGAGCGTTAAGCGAGAAAGCGCCGTCGTAACGGCCAATGCCAGAATCGCCCACACTGCGTCTGTGCTTTGGGCCGGCCAATTGAGGTCATAAGTCACACGGGCCATCACCACGATGACCGCCATCACCGTCATAACGTACAGGGCGACGGTTTGGGCGGGCATTTCCCACAGCACGCGCTGGCTTAAAAAGACAGTCCCCGCGAATAACAGCGCATTGCCCAGCATCAACCCGACGCCTAACCAGTTCATGCTGCCCTGCAAGCCCCCGGTGATCAGCAGCAGACCGAAGACCGCCAACATCACGCGCAGGCCGGTGCGCCACGAAAGCGACTGGCCGCCCAGCCGGGCCATCAACACCACGAAGACGAGGTATGTGCCGTTGAGCAGTTGGGCCATTGACGCATCCAGACGATTCAGCCCATTGTAATACATCAGCGATCCGATGGCGTTGACCGTACCCACCACCGCGCAGCCCAGAAAACCGGCGGTATAGATGTAGATATACTTGCGCCAGAAGAGATAGTACAACACCCACATGATGAGGGCGGCCAGTGCCGTTCGGATCGCCGCAACAGTGAACGGATCGGCCCCGCCCCTGAGGGCCAGCTTGCCAAAGATCGGGGCCACACCAAGAAACAACGGAGACATGAGCGCGATAACCAGCCGGTCACGATGTGCCTGGTCCTGTTCGAGCATGACGGGTGCGCTTCTCAGCCTGCTGCCTGGTCAGTGGAATTGGGGTCTTCGAGAACCTGGTTGATCGGGATTTCGAAGGTGAAGGTGCTGCCGGGCATATTCTGCGGGTCGCATCCCGTGCTTTTTACCCAGATGCGCCCTTTGTGTGCTTCGATAATGCCCCGGCAGATCGCCAGTCCCAACCCCAGCCCGCCGCCGCGAAAGGCCGTTTTGCTGGTGGAGTGAAGCTGTGTATCCCCTGCCGTGTAGAAACGGTCGAAGATCAACTTCTGATCGCCGACATCAATGCCGATGCCGCTGTCCTGTACGCTGATGCGGAGTCGGCTGCCGGGCTGCTTCCGGACGCCCAGCGTAATCGCACCGCCATCGGGCGTGTATTTGATCGCGTTGCCTAACAGGTTACTCAGCGCCAGTTCCAGCAGCGTGCGGTCAACGAAGAATGATATCTCCCACTCGCTCAGGTCGTAAACGAGCTGTTGGCGGCGCTGCTGGATGATCGTCTCATAGTCCGCGATCACGCTTTGCAGCAGGTTGCCGAGCTTTGTACGGCTGAGCTTCAAGTCGATGCGTCCGGATGCAATACGCGAGACGGTGACAATTTCATCGACTACCGTGTGCAGCCGGTCAATCGATTCGATCAGCCCGTTAAGCAGGGCGTAGACTTCCGGGTCCTGCACCATGATTTGCTGGATGGCGGCGGAGGTTTGTACCAGGCGACTGTAACCGTACACTGTGGTGAGCGGCGTGCGGAGTTCATGGGCGGTGAGCTGGATGAAGTCATCTTTAAGCTGGTCGATGCGTTTCAGATCACGGTTGCGCGCTTCCAGGTCGCGCACATTGGCTTCCAGCCGTTCGACAAGTTCTTGATTGTAGGCGCGCTGGGCATCTTGCAGAGAGGCGACATCTACATCGTCTTTATGGCCCTTCAGGTATTCTTCAACCGTGCGTGTGAGCGTTTCGATGTTAACCGGCTTGGTCAAGTAACCGGTTACACCGGCGACAAAGGTCTTATCACGCTCAAAGGCGTGGCTTTGCGCGGTTACAGCGACAATTGGGATATGGGCAAGCTGCGGATCATTACGCAGGCGCACGGTGAGATCGCGCCCGCTGAGGTCCGGCAGATTAATGTCAGTCAGGATCAGGTCCGGTTTGTGCTGGCGGGCCATGTCGATACCTTCGAGCGCACGTCCGGCGATCAGCACATCGTACCCGGCGTGGGTCAGCACGCGCTTGATCAGTCGCTGGCTGTGTACATCATCCTCGATATACAGGATCGTAGCTTTATGGGTCATAAGATTCCCCAAGAATTTAACCTGCTCAAGTATGCCCCTATTGTAGCGTTTCGATGATGCTTTGCAGCAAATCTTCATCCAGGAAGCTGCCTTTTTGCAGCAGGGCGTCGATCTGGTCACTGAGCCGTTCGCGTTCGCGCGGCGTGAGTTCTTTGGCCGTCAGTACGATCACGGGGGTGCGGCTCAATTCCGGGTCGGCTTTGAGCGTGTCGATCACCTCGAAGCCGTCCATACCGGGCATCATCAGGTCGGTGATCACCACGTCGGGTTTGATGCGCCGCACCAGGTCAATACCCTGCTGACCATTTTCGGCGATCTCGACCTGGTAGCGCCCGCGCGTTTGCAGAATACGACTGATCAGGCGCGCGGCGTCGGGATTGTCTTCGATCAAGACTACGCGACTGATCGAGACTTCGACCTGTTCGAGCGCCGAAAGCAGCCCTTCTTCCGGCAGTGACATCGGGCGACCGGCTCTGGAGACATCCACCTGTCGTGACCACTGGTCGCCCAGGATGTGTTTTTCAACCGGGAAAGTATGCCCGGAGCAGTTGACCACGACCACATCATCCGGTTTGATCGTACCGCTGCGCACCATCTTAAACAACCCGGCGAAAGTGACCGCGGTCGCCGGTTCGACTGATAAGCCGTCCATGCGCGCCAGCAGCCGCATGGCATCGAAGGCTTCCTCGTCGGTGGCGCTTTCGGCTGCGCCGCCCCATTCCTGCATCATTTTCCACAGCAGTTCATAAGCGCGGCCCGGTCGCCCGGTGCTCAGCGTGGCGATGATCGTTTGCGGATTTTCCACCGGGATAGCGATACGCTGCCCGGCTTTGTAGGCGTTGACCATCGGGGCACATCCGGCAGACTGTACCAGTCCCAGCGCCGGGATTTTATCCACCAGCCCTAACTGCATGAGTTCCTCAAACCCTTTGGCGACACCAATCGGCCCCATGCCGCCGCTGACGCCCTGGATAAACCAGTCTGGCGCGCGCCAGTCCAGGTCTTCGGCGATCTCAAACGCCATCGTTTTCATGCTCTCGACGGCGGCGATACTCTTGATGCCGCGATCCAGAAACAGGCTGCGGGCCTGCGCGAATTCGGCTGCGACCGCTTTGGTGGCGTCATAACTGCCGGTGACTTTGATCACTTCGGCCCCGTAAAGTGCGACTTCGCGCATCTTTTCGCCGGGAACCTGGCTGGTCAGAAATGCCCACATCTTGATCCCGGCGCGGGCGGCGTAGGCTGAATAGGCAATGGCGACATTGCCGGTTGAGGCGACTACCGCCTCATTGACGCCCATTTCGCGCATGACGGAGATAGCGACCGATGCCTGCCGGTCTTTAAACGAGCCGGTTGGCCCCTGGCGCTCGTCTTTGATGTAGAGATTATTCAAGCCCAGCATCATGCCGAGATTGTGCGCTTTGTACATCGGCGTGCCGCCTTCGCCCATCGTGACGATATTGCTCAGATCGCGCAGCGGCAGCAGTTCGTGATAGCGCCATAAGCCCGGTTTGCGGCGCAGGACGTGTTCCGTCCAGTTTTCGCGCCGAAGCGCGTCCAGGTCGTAACGCGCTTCGAGAATGGTTTCGCCACAGCGGGGACATTGAGTCTGCCCCAGTTCGTAATTCATGGCATGATGGCAGTTGGTGCAGTGCAGTTCGATATGTTTGGGTGTGGTGTTCAACTACTTGTTCTCCCCGTTATGGACCAGCCGTGCTTCCACACGGTTAAGCAAAAAGGTTTCGTCTACGTCGTCTTTGCGCATGATGTCGATACTTGCCAGGGCTTCGCGTTCGGTGGCGCTGATGTCTTCCGCTGTGAGGACCAGGACCGGGATATGCGCCGTATCCGCGTTGGTGCGCAGCAATTGTAACACCTGGAACCCGTCAATGCCGGGCATACGCAGGTCCAGAATAACCAGGTCGATAGACTCTTGCTGCATGAGCGCCAACGCCTGCTCGCCGGAAGTCGCTTCTACAACGGCATAACGCGGCGAGGCGGACAGTGCCTCACGAAACGCGCGGATACTTTCCGGTTGGTCGTCCACCAGCAGGATACGCTGCCGGTTGGTTTCGGCTTCGAGCCGGTGTACGGCAGCGGCAAGTTGATCCTGCGAGAATGGCTTGAACAGGTATTCCGCCGCGCCCATTGCCAGCCCGCGTTCGCGGTCAGGGTTTGTGCTGCATACGATTACGGGTGCATCTGCAATGGCGCAGAGTTCTTCCAGCACCTTCCACCCGGTCCCGTCGCGCATATTCACGTCCAGCAGGATTACGTGCGGGCGTACAGCCAGCGTAAAGCGTACCGAAGTCGGATCGGTCACACCGATGACCTCGTAGCCTTCCGGTTCGAGATAGCGTTTGTAGAACCCGACCACGCCGTCGTTATCTTCGATCACCAGCGCCGTTCGGGTCGGGCGTGGAGCGCTGGGAGGTAGTAGATCGTCCCTGGGGGATACGTCGGTGCGCTGCGCCGTGTCTGCTGCGGCTTCCATCACGACCGATGAGCGCAGCGGTACGGGGGCCGGCGAGAGGGGCATACCAACCGCTCGCTCGTCACTGTCATCAATGACCTGTTCGTTGGAAATGGGTTCAGCCGGTATGATGATACTGAAGGTCGATCCCAC
>CAZMNL010000119.1:0-8064 GCA_964567525.1 uncultured Anaerolineaceae bacterium | reverse complement strand
ACCCTAACAAAGAGTTTACGCCGCGCCCCGGATCGCCGGAAACCGTCTCCGGCAGCGGCTCATTGCGGAAAAACGCGGCGGCGGCTTTCTCCGCCGTGTCGCGCACGTCGGGCCAGTCGGCGAAGACTTCCGCGCCGTCCGCGTCCCACGCGCTGATGCGGTAGCGCACGCGCGTACCGTCCGGCTGCGCCGGGATGACGCCCTGCCAGTGGGTAACGTAGTTCCAGGTCAGCGCGTCCCATTCGGTCGCGGCCTGTTCCAGGTACACGACCTGCCCGTGAGACGCGACGCCGCGCGATCCGGCGGGGACGCTGCCATCTGTCGTGTAATAGCACGCGACCTGACCGGCGGTCAGGTCCGTGCCCAGCAGTACGCGGAGTGTCACCGGCTGGCCCGGCAGGGGATCGCGCGGGGTGATGTTGGATTGGTGCTGGACCCCACGCCGGGCCGCCCGGTGATGCACCAGCCTGATCTCATCGGTGGCGAAGGTGCCGAAGATGAACTCCATACTTAACCCTTCACCGCGCCTTCGGTCAGACCGCTGACGAAGAACCGCTGGAACGTCAGGATCAGGATCACAATCGGAATCGCACCGATCAGCGCGCCCGCCGAGAAGATGCCCCAGTTCTGGTTGAATTCGTCGGTGATGAAGCGGTTCAGGCCGATGGCGAGCGTCTGCACGTCTTTGTCTTTGAGCAGCGTCAGCGAAATGATCACGTCGCCGTACACGCCAATGAACGACAGAATCCCGACCACCGCCAGGATAGGCCGCACCAGCGGGAAGATGATCCGCCAGAAAATCAGCCAGTCCGACGCGCCATCAATGCGCGCCGATTCGTCCAGTTCGCGCGGGATCGAGTCGAAGAAGCCCTTCATCAGCCAGGTGTTGATACCCAGCGCGCCGCCCAGGTACGCCAGGATCAGGCCGCCGTGCGCGTTCAAACCGAACTCCGGCACATGCCGCCCGATGGCCTGGATCAGCAGGAAGGTGGCGACGATAGTCAGCGAGTTGGGGAACACCTGTACGATAAAGATCGTCAGCATCAGCCCGCGCCGCCCCCGGAAGCGAAAACGCGAGAACGCATACGCGCCCAGCGCACTGATCATCACCGAGAGCAGCGACGCAATCACCGAGACTTTGATCGAGTTCCAGATCCATTTTCCGAAGGGATGGATGTCACTCGACAGCAGTTCGTCGTAATTGTCAAACCCCACTTTGGGCGGGATGAGCTTCTGCGTGTTCAGCGTGCCGGTTTCGTTGATCGACGCCGACGCGATCCACACAAGCGGGAAGAACGCGAACAGCAGCGCCAGGAAGATAATCAGCATCCTGGTCAGATAGTTGATCCAGCGATCGCGGACCATCTTGTTTTCTATGATGTTGCTGAGGCTAGACATTTTCCGAGATCTCCTCCCAGGACTGGGTGAAGCGGAAGTTGAAGAACGTGATGATCGCCACGATCACAAAGATCACGATGCTGATGGTGGAGGCGAACCCGTAGTCCGCGCCGCGCCCACTGCCAAACGCCAGTTCGTAGGTATACGTGATCAGGATGTCGCTGTGTCCGGCAGGGGTGTCCGGCGAAACCGGGGGACCTCCTTTGTTAAACAGCTCCACTATTGTGAAGTTATTGAAGTTGAAGGCAAACGACGCGATTAGCAGCGGCCCCACCGCGACCAGCAGCAGCGGCAGCGTCAGGTGGCGGAACTGCTGGAACGTGTTCGCGCCGTCCACGCGCGCCGCCTCGTAGATATCGCCGGGGATCGATTGCAGCGCGCCGGTCGTGATCAGCATCATGTAGGGGAAGCCCAGCCACAACTGGATCATCAAGATCGCGATCTTCACCCAGGTGGGGTCAGAGGTCCAGCGCGGGCCTTTGTCAATCGGGAAAATTTCGATCAGCCCCTTATTGATCACGCCCAACTGCTCGTTGAGTAAGCCCTTCCACACCAGCACGCTGATAAACGCCGGAATCGCATAGGGGACCAGCAGCAGCGTGCGCAGCACCGCGCGCCCCGGCGTAAACTTCGCGTTGAGCAGCATGGCGAGGAACAGCCCCAGCCAGAAGGTCAGGAACACGGCAAAGAATGCGTGCGCAAAGGTCCAGATGAAGACGCGCACAAACGGCCCGCGAATCTTTTCGTTGGTGAGCAATTCTTCGAAGTTGTCCAGCCCGGTCACGACGTAGAAGCCGGGACGGACCACGGACAGCACTTCGCCCTCTTCGTTGACCACCTGGCCCTGTTCGTTCATCAGCGGACCCTGGACCGGCGTATACGTGCCTTTGCGGGGTTCGTAGGTCACGCCGGTTTCGTTGTCGTACAGATTGCCGTCATCGCGGAACGTGTACTTGGGTTTGAACAGCCCGGCCTGCTGCGTGGGATTGCGCGGGTTCAGCGCGAAGACGTTGCCTTCTTCGCCGAACTGCGTCTTGGCAAGCACCGAGTCCAGGATGGCGAAGGTCTGCGCGCGCGGGATGCGCTCCCAGCCGGGTAAACCGGTCGGGATGCCGTCTTCGTCCAGTTCGTTTTCGCCGAGATCAACGTCGCCCGCCGGGGTTACGTTCCCCACCGTGACGAAAAGCGGCGCGCCGCCGTCCGCCGCGACCGGCATCAGCCACAGCGCGTACTCGCCGCCGTCTTCCGAACGGAACGCGGTCCAGGTATAAATCTGGGCGTCTTCCGGCAGATAAACGCGGTCTTCCAGCACGTCCTGGGTTTGCGCGCGAGTCAGCAGGTTGCCGTCGCGGTAATTGGTAAAAGCCACATAGACGGTAAATACAGTGGGGTAAATAATCACCAGGATCAGCAGCGCCAGCCCCGGCGAAAACCAGCGGTACGGGTATAAACCGTCGATCAAAAAAACAGCGTTGAGGCCAACGGTGATCACGCTGACAAACCCCGCCAAAATAATTTCATCCTGGCCCAGAAGCTCGCTCACAAACCAGATTGCAAAGGCATCGATCAGCGCCAATGCTGCCAGGCGGAACCCAACCCCCACGATGGAGCCAGATAGGATTGAGCGAATCTGTTCGCCCGTTGAAGAAGAATTTTGTTCAGTTGCCATCACATCACTGACGCAGCGCCCGGCGTAGTATGCCCGGTCTGCTGCTGCTCCTTTCGCACTGCTGTGCTGTATGGACTGCGGGACCGGCTGGCGGCAGGTTGTTTGTGAAACGTGCGTACTAACAACGACGCAAACCGGAATCTGCCTGAAGCCAAAAACAGCCATTCGAGAACAGGGCCGGCAGATAAACTCTACCGACCCTGCCGAAAAGCTGTCAATTGTGCGTCAAAACTGCTTATTGGGCCGCAGCTTCAGCAATGGTTTCCGCAGCCAGGTCTGCCAACGCCTGTGCGTCAGCGCCGGGGTCCTGCATCGCCAGGGTGATGGTATCGCCCCAGGCGGTCCAAACCGCCGACATCGCGGGGATACCGGGCATCGGGCTACCAACGGCACCGGCTTCGGCGAGCGCGGCCAGGTACGGATCGTCAACCTGTTCCTGCGCCGAGAGCAGCGCCGGGGCACGGTTGCCGGTTTCGTACAGCGCGAGCTGGACTTCTTCCGAACCGACGAACTCGGTCAGGAACGCCTGCGCCAGGAACGGATTCTCGCTGAAGGCGCTGACCATGAACGCCTGCACACCCAGGAACGGGCGGCCAACGTCGCCATTGGGGCCAGCGGGGATCGGCGCGATAGCGAAGTTCAGACCGGCATCGAGCGCGGGCTGAATGTTCCACGGGCCGGTGATGTACATAGCAACCTGTCCATCGAAGAACAGCGTCTGCGCGGCGTTGCCGTCCAGGCCGGAGGGGATCACACCGTCATTGATCAAGCCCTGGACGAATTCCAGCGAAGCCACCGAACCATCGTTGTTCACGCCGATGTCAGCAGCCGTGTAGTTACCGGCCTCATCAAAACCGAAGATGTAGCCACCGAAGGCGGTCTGGATCGGGTGGAAGTGATAGGGATCGCCTTCCTGACGCAGCCAGCCGTATTCGGCTTCGCCAGATTCCATCAGCGCCATGGAGAGTTCAACTACCTCGTCCCAGGTCGCCGGGGCGGCTTCAACAAGGTCGGTGTTGTAGAAGAAACCGATATTCTCAACGGCGTAGGGGATACCGTACAGCTCGCCGTCCCAGGTGAAGGCGGTCAGCGATACCGGCACGAATTCTTCCGCACGCTCGCCCAGGTCAATCGGGGCCAGCAGGCCGTTAGTCACCAGTTCGCCCACCCAGTCATGCGCGCCGACGATCACGTCCGGGCCTTCGCCCGCCGGGCCAGCGATACGAAGCTGGTCGCGGATGTCGCCGAACGCCAACTGCTGGACAACCAGCTCAACGCCGTATTCTTCTTCAAACGCCGCGCCCAGTTCTTCGATCACACCCGCGCGGGTTTCATCCGACCAGATCAACAACTGAGGCGTATCCTGCGCAGACGCGGCAATCGGCAGCGCGCTCAGAACCATTACCACAACCAAAATCAGGGTCAAACGCTTCTTCATGCTTTACTCTCCATAATAAGGTTCGTTCGATTCGGCAAACAGCTTGAACGTACAGAATGGAACGGGACGTTAGCGAGTAATCGTGCGTATCTCAGGCGCGAGCCTCTCCTTTCCCCTCCTGTACAGGGGTCTCCAACGTGTCAAACACGTGCAGGGAGTATTCGTAACTGACCACCAGAAAATTGAGGGTGTCCAACATGCGTTGTGTTAGGGGCCATAAAATTATTTTGAGCACCGTGATATCCCGCCTGTTAGGTATACAAAACCACCCACGTCAAAACATCTAACGGTTTACTGCACTGACTCTTATTATATAACAGCAACACGAATACACGCAAAAACCAGATAAACCGGTTTAATCTTAGCTCGAATCCACACTGGAGACAAGTCCCGGAGC
Organism: uncultured Anaerolineaceae bacterium; assembly: GCA_964567525.1. Lineage (GTDB taxonomy): Bacteria > Chloroflexota > Anaerolineae > Aggregatilineales > Aggregatilineaceae > CAYRNY01. The sequence goes on along the minus strand of CAZMNL010000119.1, from coordinate 3,162 downwards.
CGTATAAAACCCTGAAGGTAGAATGGAGGCGGTTCTTCTCGCACCCGGATTGTGCAATCCCGCACAAAGTCACCTCGAACTGGTGACAAGTTGAGGGTTGTCTGAAAGGGCGTTTCAGTGCTACGATGCAGATATAGTGTACAAATACGCTGTATCGTTCGTTGGTCAACTTGCACAGAGCGTTGATCGAAAATCTTCATAAAGAAAGAGTGAAGGAAAAAATTTAATGACGACTGTAACTAAAGCGCTAGAAACTAAAAATCCGATGCTGGCTACGGCCCTGGCCCTGTTCGATACCGCCTCGAAGCGGCTCGAACTGGACCCCGGCATTGCCGAGATCATGCGCCAGCCCGAACTCGAAATGTCGGTCACGATCCCGATTATGACCGATGACGGTTTGATCAAGACCTTCAAGGGCTACCGCGTACAGCATTCGGCGGCCCGCGGCCCCAGCAAAGGCGGCATCCGTTATCATCCCGACGTGGATATCGAAGAAGTGCGCGCGCTGGCGATGCTGATGACGCTCAAATGCGCGACCGTCAATCTGCCCTTCGGCGGCGCGAAGGGCGGCATCTGTGTGGACCCGGCGCAGCTTTCCATGCACGAACTGGAGCGCCTGACCCGTCGCTTCGCCAAGATGATCTCCCCGATCCTCGGCGGCAAGCGCGACATCCCCGCCCCGGATATGAACACCAACGAGCAGACGATGGCCTGGTTCATGGACGAGATCTCCTCGCACATCGGCCACTACAGCCCGGAAATCACCACCGGCAAGCCCCTGATCCTGGGCGGCAGCGAAGGCCGTACCGAGGCGACCGGGCGCGGCGTGGCGATCAGCACGATTGAAATGCTCAAGAAGCTGAATATGGACCCGCAAGGCGCGCGCGTCGTCGTCCAGGGCTACGGTAACGTGGGCTTCTATGCCGCCAACATCCTGCACGATGAACACGGCTGCGAGATCATCGGCATCAGCGATGTGACCTGCGCGCTCTACAATCCGGACGGGCTGGACCTGGCCGACATTAACGCGCACCTGGAACGCGCCCGCGTACTGGAAGGCTATCAGGGTGCGGCGGAAATGATCAGCAACGCCGAACTGCTCGAACTGGACTGCGAAGTCCTGGCCCCGTGCGCGATTGAGAACCAGATCACGGTCAATAATGCCGACCGCATCAAGGCGCAGGTGATTGTCGAGGGCGCGAATGGCCCGACGACCTTCGAAGCCGACGCGATCCTTAACGAGCGTGGCATTCAGGTCGTGCCGGATATCCTGGCGAACGCGGGCGGCGTGATCGTGTCCTACTTCGAGTGGGTGCAGAACCTGCAATTCTACTTCTGGGACATTGAAGAAGTCCGCGAAAAGCTGTACAAGAAGCTGAGCACCAGCTTTGAGCAAGCCTGGGATGTGGCGCAGGAACGCGGCCTGGATATGCGCTCCGCCGTTTACCTGCTGGCCGTCGAGCGCGTCGCCAGCGCCATTCAGAAGCGCGGCGTCATTCACGGCTAAGCTTCAGCGAAACCCATTTACAGTTCAGCAAAAACCCCCGCAGTGTAACGCTGCGGGGGTTTTTCGTTTGCCAGGGGCGGCTCACCGCCGGTTCCCCCTAGTACACGTTGGCGGAAATAACCCTACGGTTTTTGTAGGGGCGACTTTCTAAAGTCGCCCTGGGCGGGTGCGAACCTTCGGTTCGATGAAACCCGCCCCTAAAACCGGTGTAGAACTTCTGCCGCGCGTCCCTGGCATGTTGTTTTTAACGCAGCAGCTTACGGGCGAGTCCATCCGCTCACATCGCCACCCACCGCTTCGGTGCTGTCGTAGAGAATCTGCGCCACGTACTTACCGTTATGCGCAAATGCGCCGGGGTCCTTGGCGGCGTACTGGTAGTTGTAGGCCGCACGGACCAGGTTGGGGGTCCAGGAAGCATAGCGTTCGCCGGCTTCATCGAACCAGTAGGGGTAGCGCGCCGGGTTGTAAACAATCGGCGTGCCGATGGTATTGGCCGTGTAATCCTCAATCGCGGCGTACAGGGCTTCCTGCATGGTCGCCAGTTCCCCCGCGACACCCTCTGTAACATCGCCGTCACCGTCGTAGTCGGGGGCGGTCAGGCGGATATCTTCGGCGGATTCAGCGCCGGGATGGCACATCGCACACTGCGCTACGTCAACGTATAGTTCGTGCGCGGTGTGGCAGCTCACGCAGGAGTCAGCCACCGTCGGGACGTGTGCAAAGCGCCCGGCGTATTCCTTACCGTCGTACTGGTACGCGCCCTCTACTTCCGCGCCGAAGACGGTCGCACCGGCAGCGAAGTAATGGACGTTGCGGAAACCGAGATTTTCGGAAACTTCGTCATCATCCACTCCTGCGCGGGCAATGGCGGCGTTGACTGAGGTTGTGGATTCGCGTCCCTGGTGGCACAGCAAGCAGAGGTTCGAGCCGGGCGACGTCTCAAAGCCCGCGACCGCGCCGCTGGGGAAGGCCACTTCCGTCACTTCGTAGATCGGCAGTCCTTCTTCATGCACGTTGTGGCAGGTCTCGCAGGACAGCGAAGAACTGGGTTCCCCGCTCACGTTGACACCTTCCTTGAGGAAGAAGGGCACCCCCTCCGCCGTGTGACACTTGGTGCAGTTGCCAGGTACAACCCCGTCTTCGTCCCAGTGACGGAACGCTTCGGCGGACGAGTTAAAGTGCCCGGCGTCGTCACGCGATGCGGCTGCGAGATCGACCGGTTCGGCGATCATCTCGTTCAGCGACATGATCGAGTCGTACATCAGTTGGATATAGTACTTGCCGTTATGCGTATAAGCACCGGGATCGGTTTCATACGCCTGGAAGTTGTAGGTGGCCTGCAACAGGCGCGGCGTAAAGCTCGTGTAACGGTTGCCGTAGTTGGCTTCGCCTTCGCCCACTTCGCCATCGCCATCGGTGTCTACGAAGAAGTACGGGTAAGCTCCCGGCCCGTAAATGATCGGCGTGCCAACGACTTCGCTGGCATACGCCTGCATCGCCTGGTAGAGCAGCGCTTGCAGCCCTTCGAGTTCGTAGTACACGCCTTCGGAGACATCACCATCGCCGTCGTAGTCGCGGTACGAACCCGCCGTCCGCACGTCGCGCAGGTCTTCGGCGCTCGCTACCCCGGTGTGGCACATCGCGCAGGCTTCGGT
>CAZMNL010000118.1:3444-8078 GCA_964567525.1 uncultured Anaerolineaceae bacterium | reverse complement strand
CCCTCTCCGCGTGTGGAGAGGGGGCCGGGGGGTGAGGTTTTCAAATGGCCTCTAAGCGTTCAGGCGTCGCTGTCAGGTCCGGGCAGCGGCGTATTTTTTGCGGCATCATCCACGCGCAACGGGTCCGTGTGCGCATAGTAGGCGCGGGTCGTTTCGACGGACCGGTGGCCCAGGTAATCCTGCACCACATCTAGTGAGTGTCCGTCGTTGATAAGCTGCGTTGCGCGCCAGTGGCGGAAATCATGCGGCGTGATGTTGCCGACCCCCAACGCTTTTGCCGCGCGTTGAACAACGCGCCAGGCTACGATACGGCTCATGCGGCTGCCGTCGTAACGCGGATCGTGGCTGACAAACAAGGGGATATTCCCCTGTGCCGATCCGCGCAGATTCGCTCCCCGCGCATAGATATAATCGCGGATGGCCGCCAGTGAGTCGTAAAAACGCAGATAGTAGTTATGCCCCCCTTTGCCCAGGACTTCCACGCGCAGCACCTCGTTACGTTCCAGGTAACGCGGTGGAAAATCCGCCAGGTTCAAACTGAGTACCTCGCTGATACGTCCCCCGGTTTCTGCCAGGGCGTAGAGCAAGGCGCGGTTACGCAGGCGGGTCAATTCCCAGCGCTGCACACGTTCGGGATCGGCGTCGGGTTTTTGCAGACGCTTAGGGGGCTGTTGGGTGTCGTAGTAGTAGATGACCTCGCCCAGGTAGTCCGGGGGACGCGGCGGCGTGTGCGACGTGGCGCGAGTTTGCAACGCATCCCGAACAAGGCGTTTGGCCTTTGCGAGCTTAAAATCAGGCGGTATCCATCCGTAATCATCCAGAAACTGAAACCAGTTCTGAAGGCCCGATACACGCAGTTCCACCGTTGATGGCTTATAGGGCCGATGATCCCCCTGTTTTCCAGACGCAGGTGACAGCATCCACTGGGCAAAATGAAGCAGCACGGGCACATCTTCTTCTGAAAGCGCCGTAACAGGGATGTCATCAGGGACCGTGTGGTGCGTATCCTGAATGGGAAGCAACCGGTTTTGTGTGCGGTCGGCAAGAAAGTTGAAAAATAATTCAATCGCACGACGATAAGCGTCAATAGTATGCTGAGAACGAAGTGTTGCACGGTTGATGTAGATATCTCGCGCTTCACCCAATGTGACTCCCTGAACGGGCCTTTGGAAATGGCGTGCGATGAACCGGTTCAGGGCATGGTCGCGGTTAGTGGTAAAGTCGGCAGGTGATAGCCCCCCCAGATACCAGGGCAGCGGATCGGTAGGGCGAATCAGGATGGGAAAGATGGGGAGGTCGTGCTGCCGGGCAAGGTTGAAATCCTGCAAGACATACATGGCGGATCGGCTGTCTGGACTGACGAGCAGCAGCATTCCTGCGGAGTCTCGAATGGCTTCGGCGATCTCTTGTTCCCACTCAAGATCGGCAGGGCGTGTCTCGGTGTCCAGAAAGATGTCCAGCCCTTGTTGGCGCAGTGAGGCGGTTAACCAGAGCGCCGTCTCGATATCTTCACGCGCATAGCTGATAAAAAACGTATCCGGCATGTCTCTTTTCCTAAAAAGTATAACATAAGAATGCAAGGCGATACATTTCTTTCATTATGTTACACTAAAGTGTATGCGATTGCAACCGGGGCTTGGAATGAGGATAGCGGTTTGCGCAGAAAATCCCACTCACGAAAAAGCAGCGCCCTGCACCACCAGAGGAGTCGGTTACTGCCTGTGCATGGCGCACGGTAGTACGGGTCGTGCTGTGCGTCAATTTCTTGTCCGACAGTTTGGAGATATGCGTGAGGGAATACAAAACACCGGCTGTATGACATATCCCGTAAGAAAATGGGCTGGCATGAAATATCTGTGACTAATTTCACAAGTGGGCATTAAAAAGCCTCTTTTCTTGCGGTACGACTATCCATGTTGACGCACGGTGCATGATTGAATCTACGCACGCCATCACGACTACGGGGAATTTCTACACAGGCTTACAGGTTAAGCGTTAAAGGGGCAATTGCTTTTCAGACACAGGTACGGTAACAGCTTATGTGTGAAAACAGTTATTTAATCAAACAGTAATATCGCGGATAGTAGTCCGGTGTCTACTCTGTGGCGATGTGCTGCTGTCCGCAGTAAGGTATATCCCCCCTGCCCCTCTGCTACGGCTCTGGGGTAACGCATGTAGCCGAACGGACGTGTTAACGAAACGCGGAAAGCCTGCCGAAGGAATAAACCAGGCTTTCAGGCAGGGCGTTTTGTGCGCCGGGAATGCGCAAGGTACAGCACAGCGTTGGCCGTGCCGGTAAATAGCCCGCCGTCCAAAAATGCCCCTGCCCCACTCCCCCGATCCGCGCCGCCTTTTCCTGTTTTCTTAGCGTCTATACGAGCGAGGCGAAAAACAGCCAGTTTCATTCGCGCAGTTTAACCGGGACAGCGTTCGTAATCCAGTTCACGGAAATGAAAGTGGCTGACTTTTGCTCGCTCGTGATAATGACTACACGAAGTGCGGGTGTGAGTGGCGGCTTTTATCCCACATTATCCAGCAAAAACCCACAGGCTTGTCTGTTTTTGTTCTTCTCCATGACTATGCGAAGTGGTATCGATCAGGTATTTTTTGCGGCTTCCCATATTGTTTCAGGCGCGCCGCCATGTGAATTCGTGACCCGCGCGGCAACAAATAACCAATCCGACAGGCGGTTGAGATACCGCAGCGCTTCGCCATTGACCGGTTCTGCTGCTTGCAGTTCCACCAGCCAGCGCTCCGCACGACGGCATACGGTGCGCGCCTGATGCAAAAATGCACCGCCCATGCTGCCACCGGGCAGAATGAAGTTTTTGAGCACAGGCAGCGTGCTTTCCCAGGTATCGATCTCGCGTTCAAGCACCGTCACGTGTTCAGCGGACACGCGCACAATCCATTTCGCCTCTGCCTCAAGCGGCGTTGCGAGGTCAGCCCCGACCACAAACAACTCGCGCTGTACGCGCTGCACTGCCGGATCGACCGCAGGCGCAAGCCCCGCCGAAACAGCCAGCCCCAGGATCGCGTTAAGCTCATCCACCGTACCATACGCATGAAGCCGCACGTTTGCCTTGCTGACACGCCCGCCTGCAAATAAGCTGGTTTGCCCTTCATCACCGGTTCGCGTGTAAATTTTCATCGCCACTGCTTTCCTTCTGCTCATCCGCCATACGAACATCCACCGTGACGGGCAGCGAAACCCGAAACACCGTCCCCCGGCCCGTTTCACTGTCCAGGTCAATCGTGCCGTTGTGCCCATCGATAATCGTTTTCACCAGCGACAGACCCAGCCCGGAGCCATCACTGCGCAACATGCCCTGACGCCCCCGGAAGAAGCGCTCGAATACGTGCTGCTGTTCTTCCGGCGGAATACCCACACCCGAATCCTCAACGTCAATAACAACCGACCGGTTGACTGCGCGCGCGCGTATCGTCACAGTCCCCCCCGCCAACGTGAACTTCACCGCATTTTCAACCAGGTTTGCAAACGCCTGTGATAACTGCTGTGGATCGCCCACCACCGGCGGCAGCGCTTCTTTGATATCCAGTTCCAAAGTCAGCCCCTTGTTACGCGCCTGGTCCGCGATATCAACCACCACGTGCCCCAAAATATCTTCCACAACACATGCTTCAAGGTAAGAAACGCCCGATTCGGCTCGTTCCAGGTCCAGGATGCCGCTAATCATGCGATACATACGGTTAAGCTGTGTCCAGACCATATCGGCATCATCGCGCATGGTGTCGGTGAAAAGCGGCGCGGCATCTTCGATCAGCAGTTCGAGATAACTCATGGCGGCTTGAAGTGGATTCTTGAGATCGTGACTGGTCATGCGGATCATCTGGCTTTTCAGGCGATCCAGTTCTTTAAGCTGGGTCACGTCATTGACCACCACCACCCAACCCGCCAGCTTGCGCCGCCCAAGCTCGGCCATGTGACAAAAATACGTGCGTTCTGCGTCGCTAATCTCGTAAACATGCACGTCGTGATCCCGGAGTTCGCGTAGAGCGCGTACCGGCTGCGGCGGCAAAAACTGCTGGGGGACAAAACCCGTCACTGGCTGTCCTACCGGGTTAATGCGCAATTTGAGTAATTTCAGCGCCGCAGGATTGACAAAAATGCATCGAAAATGCCGGTCAACCGCCATGACGGGATTTTCGGTGCTCGTCAATACCACTTCTAACTGGTCTTTTGCCATCGTCAGATCGCGTGACAGTTGGCGCTCAGCTTCAAACAAGCGGCTGTTCGTGATGGCAACCGCGGCCTGCGGACCCAGTAGTTCCAGCAAGTGCATATCAGCCCGGTTGAACAACCCGCCTGACCTGCGGTGAGCGACCAACAACACACCAACGACTTCTCCGGCGAACACCAACGGTACGCCCGCCACCGAACCGAATACATCGCGTGCGTCTGGCAAATCAAGTTCGCCATGCCAATCACGCCAGTAACGCGCCACAAGCCGCCCACGTTGCTCAACAGCGACCGTTCCCACCACACCCTGCCCCATGAGCAGTTCAAAGCCTAAAACGCGCGCATGAAGGTTGTGTACGGCCTCCAGGCGCAGCTTTGTTTCCTGTTTGAGAAAAATCGCCGCGCTGTCAGCGTTCAACAACTCGACAGCCTG
>CAZMNL010000118.1:0-3344 GCA_964567525.1 uncultured Anaerolineaceae bacterium | reverse complement strand
ACCAGAAGCACTGTTGCAACCTGGAATAGCAAATAGATGAATACGGCGGGGATATCAAACGAATAGACCAGCACCCCATCATCAGTTTCGAATGTATGCGGCGTATCCAGCAGCACCAACAAGAACTGGTAAACCAGGATCAAGGCCAGGGCTGCAAACGCGGACATACGAAAAAACGCTCCCCGATAGCCGATCAGCACCGCGCTGTAAACATAGACCGCGATACAGGCTCCGGCGAAGCCCACATACAGCAGGCGCAGACCAAATTCGATCAACTCACCACTGGCTCCGACATAAGCTGCTGTGCGCCCCAAAAGCGACCCCGATGTCCAGATCACCATCATGAACAAGAACAACGCAAAATAAGCATTGGCCTCGTTGCGTGGGTCCTGCCACAAAATCAGGATCAGCAGATTCAGCGCCAGTGCCAGCGTCAACCCGTTGATGAGCAGAGTAATCGCACTTACAGTCATTATGCGTTTATGCGCTTCTCAAAACGGTATCCAACCCGGTGCTCTGTCAGGATATAGACCGGGTTGGCGGGGTCTGGCTCGATTTTATGCCTGAGCTGACTCACATACACGCGGGGATAGTACACGTCGTCCACGTATTCCGGCCCCCACACTTTTTCCAGCAGTTCGCGCTGCGACACTACATGCCCCGCATTTTCCAACAAAACGACCAGCAGCTTAAACTCGGTGGGCGTCAGGTGGATTTTTTCGCTTTCCACGTACACATGACGGCGCTGTAAATCCACGTTGAGATAGCCATCATCATAGCCCGAATCGGAATCCGCGTCTTCGGTCTGCGAGCGCCGGAGCAGCGCACGCACCCGCGCGACAAATTCATTCAGGCGGATAGGCTTGACCATGTATTCGTCCGCGCCCGCGTTCAGCCCTTCAACGATATCCTGCTCGGTGATTGCCTGGGCCGACAGCATCATGATTGGCGTTTCCGTCACTTCACGGATACGCTGGCACACGGTTAAACCACTCATCTCCGGCATGATGATATCCAGGATCACCAGGTCTGGCCGTTCGTCGTGGAAGGTGCGCAGCCCTTCTAGCCCGTCCCCAGCCAACACCACTGCAAATCCCTCACGCTGCAATTTGCGTCCCAGCGCTTCACGAATCGCCGTTTCATCATCAACAATCAGAATTTTTGCCGACATCTGTACGTCCCTTTCCTGCTACCGGTAATCACTATGCGAAATCAGCTACCAATACCCGGATCACTGCGCGGCCATGAACGCTTCAACATCCGCCGCGCGCGGCAGCGAAGGCTGCGCCCCGGACTTAGTCGCGGCCAGTGCGCCACACGCGCTCGCATACCGCACAGCCTCATCTAACGCGCGATCCCCCTGTGCCAGGGCTACCGCCAAACCCGCATTGAAAGCATCACCGGCAGCCGTCGTATCAACAGGCGTGATCGAAAACGCCGGAACACGCACCCACCCCCACGATCCCGCTGCCAATGCGCCCTCTGCCCCCAGCGTAATCACCGCACTCGACGGGCCAAGACTCAACGCCGCGTGAGCGAGCGCCTCATCCGGCATGGCGCGCACCTCTGCTTCGGGCTTGCCAATCAACTGCGCCAGTTCGATACGGTTCGGTGTGATCACGTCAATATAACCAAGCAGATCAGCGGGCAATGCCTGCGCTGGGGCCGGATTCAGGATCACGCGCATACCCTTCTCACGCGCCAGCTTCGACGCCGTGAACACGGTTGCTAGCGGGACTTCAAGCTGCATCAACAAAATATCCGCGTCTTCAAACGCGCTGACAGCAGCATATACATGCTCCGGTGTAACCCGCATATTCGCACCGGACGCCACAGTAATGCTATTTTCGCCGTCCCCAGCCACCGCGATCAGTGCGACACCGGTCGCCTGCTCAGCATCACGGGTGATGAAGGTCGTATCAATGCCTTCAGACTGGTAAGCTTCCAGGCATTGATCGCCAAACACATCGCTGCCAACACGCGCCACAAAAGTCACGGATGCATTCAGACGCACTGCGCCAACAGCCTGATTAGCCCCCTTCCCCCCCATCACCATCGAAAAATCACGCCCCAAGACCGTCTCGCCGGGGCGGGGTATATGCGGGGTCTGCACCACAAAGTCTACATTGGCACTGCCTACAACAATAATGCGAGCCATGTTGAAATACTCCTTCAGAAAATAGCGATAAGCTGTAAGCGATTAGCGAAAAGCCTCGCCGACGGTTCAAACCTGTCGGCTATAGTCGTTCAGAAAAGATATGCGCTTGATTGGGTTTGATGGCTCTTGACCCATCCGCGCTATTCGCGTCATTCGCGGTTCTAACGCTTGTGATCTTTTCCAGAACGTTTTCTGAAGAGCTATAGATAGCCTGAAACCCACTGAAGGGGTTCGTCACGCGCCGGTTGCTGCCCTGTCAGCCCCTTTCCGCTTAGCACGTAGCGCGGCGGCTCGCCGCCTTCCGGGATCGTGAACCCGCAGCGGCATGGGTAGCTCCTTCAGAAAAAAGGCACGGCAAACCTGCCTTAATCTTACTGCACACTCACATTTTTGCGCACGTTTACCCCTTCCCTCTATTCAAACAACAAGCGGCCCTCCCATGAGAGCCGCCTGTTTTACTCGGCGGAATCAAATTGATTCGAAAATCCCCGTGTTATTGGTCGAGCAAATTACGCAGCACGGTGTGCAAAATACCGCCGTTACGATAGTAATTGACCTCGACGGGCGTATCCAGACGACAGACAACATCGAACACTGTCGCCATACCGTCCGGCGCTGTGGCGCGCACACGGAGGCTTTCGAGCGGCTTCAGATCATCATGGATACCCTCGATGTCGAAAACTTCATGCCCCGTCAGCCCCAAAGACGCCACGTTATGACCGTCTTTGAATTGCAGCGGCAGCACCCCCATGCCGATCAGGTTGCTGCGGTGGATGCGTTCAAAACTTTCTACGATCACCGCTTTCACACCAAGCAGCAGCGTGCCTTTGGCTGCCCAGTCGCGCGAGCTTCCGGTCCCGTATTCCTTACCCGCCAGCACGATTAACGGTGTGCCATCCGCTTTATAGCGTTCTGCCGCGTCAAAGATCGCCATCTGCTCGCCATCCGGCAAATAGAGCGTGACCCCGCCTTCCGTGCCGGGAACCAGCAAATTCCGCAGGCGGATGTTTGCGAACGTGCCGCGCACCATCACGCGGTCATTGCCACGCCGCGATCCATACGAGTTAAAGTCTTTGGGTGCAACGCCGTGTTCCATCAGGTATTTGGCTGCGGGACTGTTCAACGCTATCGACCCCGCCGGGGAGATATGATCAGTGGTCACGGAATCGCCCAGCAGCGCCAGCAC
>CAZMNL010000117.1:0-8097 GCA_964567525.1 uncultured Anaerolineaceae bacterium | reverse complement strand
GTACTGCTGCGAGAGCGCCCGCGTATCCTGGAGCGCTTTCTGGCGGTCCAGCAGCAGCCCGCGCCCGCGCGTAGACTCCCGGCCCAGCGCGATATTTTCCGCAATCGAAAATGAATCGACCAGCATAAAATTCTGGTGAACCATACCGATCCCCAGGTCGATGGCATCCTGTGGATTGTGGATTTCGACCGCCTGCCCGCGCAAGCGAACTTCGCCGGAGGTAGGCTGTTCCAGGCCGTAGAGCACTTTCATCAGCGTGCTTTTGCCGGCCCCGTTTTCGCCCACCAGGGCGTGAATTTCCCCCTGTTCGACGGAGAGCTGCACGCCATCGTTTGCCAGCACGCCGTTGGGGTAAATCTTTACGATATCAAGTGCTTCAATAATGGGCATCTTTGTAAATCCCCCATCGGGTAACGCGCAGATTAAGCTACTTTACGCCAGGATCAACCGCCCAGCGATACAAACCGGGTGCTGTGCCTACCCGCTGCACCAGCACCCCGCAACCGCAAAATAACAGTGGGGCGGGCTGCTGCCCACCCCACGAGTAGTTCACCTGTGTGGCGCTTACTCCAGGTATTCTGCCGCGTCGAATTCGACTTCCGGCATGGCGTCGCAGCCCTGCCCGACAACCGCCAGGTCGTAGCCCAGCGGCAGGCGATCTTCGAACACGGTCACAATCGTGATCTCGCCGTCTTCGACCATTTCCGTCACAGCATCGATCAGGTCCAGAACACTCTCCGGCGTATTGTCGTAGTAGATGTCGTTCTCAGCCAGCCCGACACCATCCTCGGCAATACCGAGCACTTCCGCCTCACCGTAGGGCAGTTCGCCCGCGATGTGCAGATCTACCGCGCGGTACAGCGAGTTATCGACGTTCTTCAACATGCTGGTCAGCACGTACTGGGCCTGTTCGGGGTTGGTTTCCGCGATGATGGTCGCCTGGTCGGAGTCCACGCCAATCGCGTAGTGACCCTGTTCCTGCGCCGCTTCGAAGACACCCACGCCCGTACCACCGGCGATCTGGAAGACGACATCGGCCTTCTGCTCGTACATCGCCAGGGCGATTTCCTTACCCTTAGCCGGGTCGTTCCAGCCGCCCGCATACTGCACGATATTGGACATGGCCGGGTTCACCAGGCACGCGCCCTGCTCGTAACCAACGATGAAGTCATCGATCACGGGGATTTGTTGGCCGCCAATCGCGCCGATGATGGCATCTTCGTTCGTGCCTTCGATACCGCTGAGCGAGATCGCGCCCGCGTACACACCGGCCAGGAACGAGCCTTCGTTCTGCGCGTAGAGCACCGAATACACATTCGGGCAACCTTCCACGCAGAAATCGGCGTTGTCATACGGTACGGAGTCATCGTAGAAGATGAAGTACTTGTCGGGATACTGGTGGACGCGCGTGGCGAGGAATTCACCCATCTGGAACGTACCGACGATCAGCACGTCATAGGCATCGACATCCGACATCGCATCGCTCAGGCCGGATTCCCAGTTGGCGGGGTCAATGCCCAGCTCAATCGTGTTGACTTCCACGTCATAGCCATCATCGATCAGCATGTTCATGCCGCGCTGCGCCGAGTCAAAGAACGACTTGTCGCCCAGCACACCGTTAACCACGAGCGTGATCCGCAGTGTATCATCCTGGGCAGTCGTCTGTGTGGGGGCACCCACCGCGACCACGACGAGCATCATAACGATTGCAAGAGCCATAAACTTCGAACGAGTCATGTGAAATCTCCTAAAAAATACTCAAAACACAGTATTGACGAAGTGTCATCACTATAACCTGACACGGATAGCACGTCAAGCGGTGTGCGGCAGGGGAGTGTACGAACGAGTTGATGTTGTTGGCGAATCAAAAAGCACCTGATTTCACCTCACCCCAAACCCCTCTCCACACGCGGAGAGGGGCTTAAAAGGACTTCTGACTCCCCCTCTCCATTCGAAACGTATTGCCTCGCTGATCGCGTGCTGCAAGCAGCGTGTCAAAACTATGGAGAGGGGGGAAAGGCGTGCGGTAAAGTCCCCCTTTCCCCTCTTCCATCTTGGATGGAGAGGGGAGAGGGGGATTTAGGGGGTGAGGGGTGAGGCCAGTCACACGCATCCATTTCTGTCAGGTTGTTCGTGGACCCGCGTCAGGTTTTGGCGGATAGAAAACATCAGGCAGGTAACACGGTCACTGCGAACCGCATTACCCGCCTGTATGATTGTTCGTCAGTTGTGTAGAACGAATCTGCTAACTCGCCGCGGCGCGCTGCGCACGGGCACGACGGCGGCGGAAGTACTTCTCGACTTCGACCGCCGGGAACAGCGACCCGGCCAGCAGCCACGCAACGATCAGTTCCGCCGTGTCCAGCGGGCTGGTCTGCATGATGTCCTGCGCGAAAGGCGCATAGACGACGATCATTTGCAGCACCGCCGTCAGCAGCACGGCCAGCAGCAGCAGCTTGTTACGGTTCAACGGCGTGCGCAGGAACGACGCATCCCCGCCGTGAATCGCGGAGACTTCGAAGACCTGCGACAGCGCCAGGATCGTGAACGCCATCGTGCGCGCCAGCGTCAGCGCGTCATCACTCGGATTAAAGATGTCGCTGCCTTGCCGGTCCAGCGCCCAGACGAACCCGATCAGCGACGTGATGCCGATCCAGAAGCCGACCCACAGCACGTGCCAGCCGACCCCGTGCGCGAAGATGCTCTCTTTGGGCGGGCGCGGTTTGCGTTTCATCACGTCCGGCTCGCTCGGCTCGAAGCCCAGCGCGACGGCGGGCAACCCGTCCGTGACGAGGTTGATCCACAGAATTTGAATCGCCAGCAGCGGCACTTTCAGGCCGATCAACAGCGCGGCGAACATGGTGATGATCTCGCCCGCGTTGGTGCTGAGCAGGTAACGGATGAACTTTTTGATGTTGTCGTAGATCGTGCGCCCTTCTTCGACGGCGGCGACGATGGTAGCGAAGTTGTCATCGGTCAGCACCATATCCGCCGCGCCCTGGCTCACGTCCGTGCCGGTGATACCCATCGCCACGCCGATGTTCGCCTGCTTGAGCGCGGGCGCATCGTTCACGCCGTCGCCGGTCATGGCGACGATCTTGCCGTGCGATTGCAGCGCCTTGACCACGCGCAGCTTGTGTTCCGGCGAGACGCGCGCAAACACGCAGGTAGACACTACCGCCTCGCGCAGTTGGTCGTCGTCCATCTGGTCCAGTTCGGTCCCGGTGAACACCTGCTGGCACTCGCCCAGAATGCCGAGATCGCGCGCAATCGCTGCCGCCGTCAGCTTGTGATCGCCGGTGATCATCACGGAGGTAATGCCCGCGCTGCGCGCCTTCTGGACGGCGGCTTTGGCTTCGGGGCGTGCCGGGTCCACAATGCCGAACAGCCCCAGCAGCTTGAGATCGCGCTCAATGGTTTCCGACTGCGGGGAGTCCGGCAGCGTGTCCAGCGGCTTATAGGCGACGCCTAACACGCGCAACCCCTGGCTTGCCATCGTGCTGATCTGGTTGGTCCAGTCTTCGCGGCGTTCCGGCGTCAGCGCCGACACGCCATCGGGCGTGACTTCGTAGGCCGCCCAGTCCAGCAGGCGATCCGGCGCGCCCTTGACGAACGCGACATACGGCGCATTTTCGAACAGTTCCGAGGCGAACTTGCCCGCCGGTTTATGGATCGTGGTCATCGCTTTGCGCTCGGACGAGAAGGGAATCTCCGCGCGGCGCGGCATGTCGTCTTCCAGCACCGACCGGCCCCAACCGGCTTTGCGCGCGGCAACCAGCAGCGCGCCCTCGGTGGTGTCCCCCACCACAATCCAGCGCCCGTCTTCGTGGTCCTGTTCAAGAAACGCATCCGAGCACAGCGCCGCCGCCTTGAGAATGCGCGCCAGCGGCGCATCGTTGACCGGGTTCAGCGTGCGTTTGTCCTCGTAGAAGCTGCCAACCGGCTCGTAGCCGATGCCGCCGACGCGCACATCCATCTCGCGGCCCGGCAGCGCGATCACGGTGGCGGTCATTTCGTTACGGGTGAGCGTGCCGGTTTTGTCGGAGCAGATCACCGAGACGGAACCAAGCGTCTCGACGGCGGGCAGCTTGCGGATCAATGCGCGCCGCCGGATCATGCGCCGAGCGCCGAGCGCCAGCGAGATCGTGATCACGGCGGGCAGCCCTTCCGGAATGGCGGCCACCGCGAGGCTGATCGCGGTCAGCAGCATTTCCTCGACATCTTCGCCGCGCAACACGCCCGTCACAAACACCATTGCGCAGACCGCCAGCGCCGCGCCCGCCAGAAGCACGCCCACCCGTTCGAGCCGTTCTTGCAGCGGTGTGCGGCCTTTTTCGACACGCTGCAAGAGCGCGGCAATGTTGCCCAACTGCGTCTGGAGTCCGGTTTCAGTGACGGCCATCACCGCGCGCCCATACGTGATCGATGTGCCCATATACGCGACGTTGTGCCGGTCGGCCAGCGCGACTGCTGACTCCGTATCTTCGAGCGTGTTGTTGGTTTTGTCCACCGCCATCGACTCGCCGGTCAGCGCGGCCTCGTCCACTTGCAGGTTAACCGACTCGATCAAGCGCCCGTCCGCCGGGACACGGTCACCGGCTTCGAGCAGCACGATATCGCCCGGCACGAGGTCTACCGCGCTCAACGTATGCACGTGCCCATCACGCCGCACACGCACCTGGGGAGTCTGCATCGCGCCCAGCGCGGCGAGCGCTTGTTCCGCCTGGTATTCCTGGAAAAACCCCAACGCGGCGTTCAACACCACAATCGCCATGATGACGATGGCGTCTTTCGTGTCGCCGATGAAGATCGAGATCACGGCGGCAGCGAGCAGCACCAGTACCATGACTTCGGTGAACTGGCTGACGAGCAGTTCCCAGAGCGAGGTATCGCTTTCCTGGGGGAGTTCATTAGGGCCGTGCTGTGCGCGGCGCTGCTGCGCTTCGGCTTCACTCAGACCGTTATCCAGGTCAGTTTCGAGCGCGCGCAGTGTTTCATCTGTGGAGCGCGCGTACCAGCGTTCCCCAGAGGTTTTTTCAGCGGAAGCTGCGATCTCTTGTGCCATAAGGATGCTTGCCTCTTCTCCCTGTGTATCGTTAATCCGGTCTTGCTTGCATACCAGCGTTATAGCCCAGGCGGGATTCTATGGCAACTCTACGCCTCACCGAAACTCCCGTCACCCTAAATGTTAGGGGGTATATTATTGATTCGGCCTCAAAAATCGCCGGTTGAGTCTGGTATCAGACCGGTGCTATAATGCGCTCAGCAGGGCACATGAAAGGATCGACACCATGCCCAAAGCCGAGGTTATTGAAGAAGTCAAAGCGATGCGTGCGCGCTTTCACGCAGCCATCGAGGGCCTGACTCCCGACCAGATGCACCAACCCGGCGCGGTCGGCATCTGGTCCGTGAAGGATGTGATGGCCCATCTCACCGCGTGGGAAGCGGAACTGGTGACGGCCCTTTCGCGTTTGGAGCAACACAAACAGCGCCCACCACGTATTGTAGAGATAGAAGACATTGACGAGTGGAACGCTGAGCAGTATCACGCGCACGCGCGGCGACCCCTGGAAGACGTGATCGACGATTTCGAGGGGGTGCATCGCCACCTGATCCGCGCTATCGAGGACCTGGACGACCGCACGCTGGACGATAACCGCCTGTATCCCTGGATGGAAGGCGAGCCAATCCGCTACCTGGTCGCCGAAAACGCCATCTGGCACGAGGAAGAACACACGCAGGATATCCAGGCATGGCGCGCGGAAACGGGCATCTAACTTAAGGACTCAACACTGTATGCGTTTTGTGGGACGGGGGATCGGGCTGCTGCTGATCGGGCTGTTTGTGCTGGCCCAACCGGTGGCTATCTGGACGTTTAATCTCCAGCAGATTCTGCTGGACGGCTCCACGTATGAGCGCGTCTTTGATGACGAGAACTTCTACAGCGATATCGCGCCCGGCGTGCTGCCCGCGCTGCTCACCGGCCTGGAGATGCCCACACCGGCCCCCGGCCAGATTGCGTTTCTGGACCTGATCGACGCACTGGATCGCGGCGCTTGGCGCGATATCGCCCCGCAGTTTGTGCCGCCGGAGTGGACCAGGCAGGAAGTGAAGCGCAATCTCGACACGTTTCTGGCGTGGTTGGATGGTAATGCCCCGCTGGACCTGGCTTTTAACACGGGGACGATCAAACGCCAGCTTGAAAGCACCAACGCAGGGACCGCTACAGTTCGCCTGATCGGTGCGCTGCCCGCCTGTATGCCGGAGCAGGAACGCGCGATGCAAGCTTTTTTCGATCAAGCGCCGGACGCGGTTTTCCCCTACTGCCGCCCGCAAGACGAAAATCTGCGCCGCCAGTTGGGGCAGGCGGTCAACGATGCACGCCTGGAAGCCGCCCGCTACCTGCCCGAACGCCTGGATGTGCTTGACGAGATGCAGCAGGCCGCCGAAGCGGAAGCCGCCACGCACGCCGGGGTCGAACTGGAAGTCGATCCATTTTCCGACGCGGAACTGAACAGCTTCCGCGCGGGGGTGCGGTTATGGCGCGGGCTGCTGCTGCTGACGCTGCTGGTCCCGCTGGAACTGCTCGCGCTGACGATCATCTTTGCGATCCGCTCATCCAAAATATTCTTCCGCTGGACCGGCTGGGCGTTGATTGCGGGCAGCCTGATCGCGCTCGCGCCGCTGTACCTGCTGCCGTTCATCGTCTCGGACCTGTCCTACGAAACGGACCTGACCGCCGGGTTTGCGACCGGCGGCGCGCTGATCGCGGAACTGGCCGGGCACCGGATGCTGCGGGTGATGATCAGCGCGTTTACGTGGCCGGTGCTGTTTCAGGCGGGGATACTGGTAGTGACCGGGTTTGTGTTCGTGGTGCTGTCCGTGCTGCTGCGCGATCCGGACCGCGTGCCCGGTGCGCTGCTCCCCGGCACGATACCGCCGGTGCAGACTCCCGCAGGCTACCACGTATACCAGCCATCAGCGGGTGAAACGCCCGCACCCGGCGATCACAAAGCATCGGAATAGGCCCAAAATGCGCGCGATATGACACTTGAGCCGGTGGAATGGTGAGTCCTGGCACTATTTTTCGTAGTCGCAGTCCTCTACCGTGTACACTACAGCTTTTTGATCGGTGGTCTTCCACCACGATCTGAAACATGCTATAATCTTTAAATGTGCTCCTAAGATAATTTAGGCTGAACGGCTTTATTGGAATGCTAAAAAAGACTCTAACCGAGAAGTTTAATCCGGTCAGCAAAACCTCAGGAGGCAACGGGATTCACGTGATTCAGGAACTCATGATTCGTGCAGACCAACGTGGCTATGTGACGTTTGAAGATGTATTGGAGTTGCTTGATGAAGATAGCGATGACGTGAATGCCATCGAGTCCGTGTTGGATGAACTGGACGAACTAGGGATTGAATTGCGACAACATGAGAACGACCGCGAAGTAGACCCCGACCACCCCGACCAGGAATTCCACGCTGCCGAAGAATCGCACGATCCAGGCATTGGCGATATCAACGCGGTTTCGGCAGATGACCCGGTTGGTTTATATTTCCGTCAGATGGCGCAGGAACCCCTGCTCACCGCGCAGGAAGAGGTCGATCTTGCTATGCGCATTGAGTTAGGCCGCGAAGCAGCAGATCGCCTGGATAACCCCGAATACGATCTCAGCCCGGAAGAAGTGCTGGAACTCCAGCAGCAGATCGACGACGGGCAGGCCGCCCGCGAACACCTGGGCCGCGCCAATACCCGGCTGGTGGTCAGCATTGCCAAACGCTATATGGGCCAGGGCTTGCCCTTCCCGGACCTGATCCAGGAAGGCAATGTCGGGCTGATGCGCGCGGTGGATAAATACGACTATAACCGCGGCAACCGCTTCAGCACCTACGCGACGTGGTGGATTCGCCAGGCGATCACGCGCGCGCTGGCGCAGAAAACGCGCACGATCCGCATTCCGCTGCATATGACCGAACGTATCCGCCAGATGTACCGCACCGCCCAGGTGCTCGAACAAACGCTCGGACACCGTCCCACCCCCGAAGAAATCGCCCAGGAAATGGCCCTGCCCGCCGAATCGGTGCGCGGCATGA
>CAZMNL010000116.1:0-8149 GCA_964567525.1 uncultured Anaerolineaceae bacterium | reverse complement strand
CTTAGACCTAATGCTTTTACGAGCTGTGAGTAGCTATTCTGGCGCTTTGCACACATTGAACACATAGAACGGAGTCGGTCTTATCATGGAACTGCGTGAATATCTCCGTATTCTCACCAGGCGCATCTGGTTGATTTTGCCCGTAACCTTCATTGCGCTGGTCGCATCGTTATGGTTTAGTTACCAGCAGACGCCGATTTATGAAGCGTCTTCAACGTATGTGGCGAAGTTAGGATCGGCATTAACGGATAATGTCGATGACAGCTACACCCTGATCTACGGGCTGGACACGCTCGCCGGTCGGCAGCGTATCTTTGTCACGTACTGCGAGGTGATGACCAGCCGTGCCGTGCGCGAAGAAGCTTACGCCCTGATGAATGTCGATCCGGTAGAGGCGGGACTCCAGAACTACGAGGTGCTGTGCTCGAATCTGGTTGAGACGAATGTGCTGTCGATTGCGGTGCAGGGGCCATCGCGCGAGGTGGCCTTGCGCCTGAACGCGGCGATTGGCATAGTAGGTTCGAACCGCGCCAACCGGCTGTATACCTCATTCCCCCTGGAACTGCTGGATGTACCCGAATTGGCTGATGAGCCGGTATCGCCGCAGACCACGCGCAACGGGGTTTTGGGCGGTATCTTGGGGTTGGTTATCGGCGTGACGGCAGCCCTGCTGATCGAATATCTGCGTTCTCCGCTTGAGCGCATGGAAGCGGCCTCGATCCGAAATTTACAGGTTGGCACTTACAACGAGCGTTACTTCCGCCAGCGTTTCCAGCAGGAACTCAATCGTCCCTATGCCAAGCTGCGGCCCATGAGTATGGCGCTGATGCATTTGACGCCTAATGAGGAATTCGAACTGCTGCCCGAATCGGTGCAGAACTCACTGCTGCGCAGTGCGGCATTGACTATTCAGGACATCCTCCAAGCGCGTACTGATATCATCGGGTATATGCATCAGTGGACTTTCGGTATCCTGCTCACTGAAACATCCGGCGAGGAAGCGCGCGCCATTTTGCAACAAGTGCATAACCAACTGCGCGCCAGGCCGTTTGAAGTTGGCGGTTATGTGGCGACCTTCTCAGCCAATACAGGCATCATGTCTGGCAGTGGGGACGCGATGGAATATCACGAGGTGCTGCAAGTCGTGTCAAAAGCCCTCAGCGCCGCTGAAGCGGCTGGCGATAACACCATCCGGTTGATTACCACCACGCCCAAACCGTTCGTGCTGAGCCAGGACAACGACACCGATCAGGATCGCGGTTCCACCAATGGATCGGTCTTCAATATTTCTGAAGCGGATTTGTTCGGTGATGCGCAGCAGATCGAACAGGGATGGTCCTCCGATCTGGAATCAACACCAGCGGACCAGGCGGCGGCTCCGCCTTTAGAGGTTCCCGTGATTGAGGAGATTCAGCCCGCCGCCGATGCGGACGGTGCTTCCCCCTCTAAAGATAACGGGCCGCGCCGTCACCGTCTGGTAAAACCCAATGCGCTGATTCGTGACTTACAATCATCGGCTGATCCGGAATTTGAAGTGGCGACTGACCCGGATAGCGACGAAGACGATCAAGCGTAGCGCCGCTGACCCGGATTATCAGCCTGTCGGATGCTGGCATTTCATCGGGGGGCATAATATGGCCGGTGGAATGCCAGCGCACCATGTACATTGGCGCAGTTCATTGAACTGAGGGGAAGTCACGTGCTGGATAAAATGCTTCGGGTGTCGCAAATCGTGGGGGAATACCAACCTGTGATCCCCTCACCCTTGCGCGTGCTTGCGTTCAAAATCATGATGAAGATCAAGCGCCTGCACCGCACACCGTTCAGGTTTGTTTGGAACGGCTTACCTTTCAAAGGGCGTATCACTGATTTTTACGGCAGTATCAGCGATGTTTTTCTCGAACACGACTACGTCTTCATCACGCCGGTGCTGCACGCGATCACGGGCCACCCGCTGATCATTGATGCGGGGGCGAATGTGGGCGCTTTTGCGGTGTACTGCCTGTCGATTCGTGATGATGCCGTCATTCACTCCATCGAACCGGCGGCGGACACGTTTCGTCTGCTGGCCGCTAACGCTGCGCCGTTACCTACCTGGCACGCCCACCAGAT
The DNA here is from genome assembly GCA_964567525.1 of uncultured Anaerolineaceae bacterium. Lineage (GTDB taxonomy): Bacteria > Chloroflexota > Anaerolineae > Aggregatilineales > Aggregatilineaceae > CAYRNY01. The sequence goes on along the minus strand of CAZMNL010000116.1, from coordinate 6,037 downwards.
CGCGTTATGGAGCGAAGATGGAACGGTCGCGTTTGAAACAGATCAAACCATCAGCGCCGGAAGCCATATCCACGTGCAGGGTGGCAAGAATACCTATACGGTTCCGGCGGCGCGCCTGGGAACCTTTGTGGCGCAGCACATCGGCGAGGCTTCGATTGATATCCTTAAAATGGATATCGAAGGCGCGGAGCAGATGGTATTATCGGATGCGGAGCATATCCTGGATCGGGTTCAACACCTGATCATCGAGATTCACCCGCACAGCGTGGACGAGGCGCACGTGATGGCGCTCATTCAACGACATTTTTCGGCAATCAAGACGATCAAGCGCAGTGAAGCCGGGTTTGTGGTTGTGTTTGCGTCCAAATTGTCTGCGTGATTTCGGCGGGTACATGCCACATCAGCGAACACAGCCGGGCATCGAAACGCCCAAAGTTGAGCAGAGGAACGTGTAGATTATGGCGAGTCCGACACTACCCATTATGCGGTCGATCCGGTCGCAGTCCAGAATCCTCGAAACGCTGTTGTCTGTCATGGCGATTGGTGTGGCTCTGCTGGGGGGTATGGTCATTGGCGCGACCGACTATAGTTATCTGATCGTCGCGGCGATACTCGCTTTGGCGGTCGCCACCAGCATTCTGATCCGCCCTGAACTGGGCGTCTACATCCTGGTGGTATTCATTTTCGCCAATCTGTCAGACGTGCTTGAGGTACAGTTTGGCGTGCCGGATTCAAATAAGTTCCTGGTGGCGTTGATCTTTGCCGGCACATTTGCTACCCGCATTATGATGCAGAAACAGCCGATCATCTTTCAGATCACTGAAATGCTGATCCTGATCTACGGGCTGGTAATTATCGCCTCACTCTTTTTCTCGCCCGACTCTGAAGACAGCATCATACTCGTGATAAACTGGGCGAAAGATTTTGCGATCATCCTGATCATTGTCCAGTTTGCCACCGACGAACGAATCTGGAAACGGATGCAGTGGATGCTGATCTTTGCCGCCGCAACTCTGGCAACGATGAGTGTGTACCAGACTCTCACAGGCAATTACGACCAGATCTTCTTCGGATTGGCAAATGCGCCGGTCTTCCAGGTGACGGACGACTTCGACAACCACCGCGTGACAGGCCCGATCTTCGACCCGAACTACTACGGCATGTTCCTGATGATGGTGCTGCCTATTTCCGTGTATCGCGTGTTGACCGATCAAGACCCGGTGGTACGCATGTTTGCTTTGCTGTTGACCGCGCCTATCATGCTCACGATTCTGTTCACCTATTCGCGCGGTGCTTTCGTGGCGATGATGGTGGTTTTTCTGCTGATTATCATCGAACGCCGCCTGAACCCGTACAAATTTGTTCCCCTGCTGCTGATCCTGTTCCTGGTTCTGTCTCCGATGCTGCCTGACGGGTTCGGAGATCGGCTGCTGACGCTGGCGGACGTGTTCAATCTTGATGCGCGTTCCCAGACTGAATCTTCCTTGCGCGGGCGTTCCAGCGAGGCTATCGTGGCTTACCGGATGTTCCTGGATAACCCTGTTCTGGGGGTGGGATATGATCAATATGCCGCCAATTATCTGAGCTATTCCTCCGCCGTGGGGATTGATCGGCGTAACGAACAGCGTGAAGCACATACCCTGTACCCGGAAGTCGCTGCCGAAACCGGGATTCTTGGCGTGATATCCTTTTCGGCGATGCTCGTTGCGCTGTTTGTCGGGATGCGGCGGGCCAGGCGGATGCTGTTGACAATCCACCGGGCCGATCTGATCGGTTGGGTCAACGGTATCCAGTACGGCCTGATGGGCTATCTAGTGGCAAGCTTGTTTTTGCATTCGGATTATGTGCGCTATTTCTGGCTGATTGTTGGGCTTTCGGCCTCGTGCCTGGTGATGGCGCAGGCGCAGAAAGCACGTGTCTCTAATTCTAAAATCGAACCGGGATTTTCTTCACTGACATAGGTCTGATCATGTTCAATAATCTCCCCAAACTACGTTCGTTGTACGCTGTGCTGATCGCGGGTGGAATGCTGATCGTTCTGGCTGGCTTTTCGGTTGCCGGGACATTTGCAGAACCCACCAATCCTGTAGTGAACGATCCGGCGCTTCTTCAGGATAGCACCAATACGCCGGAACCTTCCGTCACCCCACCCGATGACCCCATCACGCTCGCTGATCCCTTGCCGGCGTGCCAGCTTTACTACGTGTCGGAGCTGGACGCCGAGGTACGCGAGTGTGCCGGGAGCGATTGTGCCCTGGTCGATACCATTCCGCAGTATGAGGTCGTGTGTGTGCGCGGCGTCACGGATAATGCCGATTGGCTGGTGGTTTCGCTGACCTCCGATGATATCTCGGCCCCGCTGTATGCCATCGAGTCCGCCAGTATCACGCCGGGACTCGTGCCATCTGAAGCCGAACAGTTTGAAAACTGCTTCGAGTTTTGGCGCGTGGCAGAGGTTGTCACCGTGAATGTGAACGTGCGCCAGTGCCCCAGCATCGACTGCCCGGTTATGGAAACGCTGTCACCGGGGAGTTGGGTCTGTGTGCGTGATTATGGTGGCGAGTATCAAAGCTGGCTGCGCGCGGATATTCCGGGCGGGCTGCGCGGCGTGTGGATCAGCGATGAGGTCATGGAACGGCTGGATATTGAGGGCACGCCCACCCCTGCCGGTGTAACGGTAGCGCAGGCGGCCCAGGCCACCGCAACCCCCACCGCTGCGAATACGCCGGTTCCGGTGACGCCGACTCCCACGCAGCCGGTGTGTGAGGAAGGCAGCACGGATACTGACTGTGTGACCGCTACCCCGGTAGTTGAAGCGGCTCCGCTGGTTTCGCCGGTCGTCCAGACGACCGGTGAGCGACTCGCACGCGACATTAAGCTGTCCGAGCTTCAGATACCTAATATCGAGATGCAGTCTCCGGCGGGCTTTGCGCGCTTCAATTTCGATCTTCCGGGAAACTGGCTGCCTGAGGGTAACAATGTCCTGTACCTGGAAGTGGAATACTTCGAAATCGGTACGGCGATGGTGACGGAGTTCGGTACGATAGAAATGACTGGCGCGCTGAGCATCTCGATTGATGACCAGCTTGTATCCACCATCACGTTAAACGATAGCTCAATAGGCCGCCAGACTATTGCCATCCCGCTCACGCAGGCCGTCCTGGGGGATGATCCGGGCGGAGATTATACGGTTGAAGTGCGCTTCCGGGCGGAAGACCACTGCTTGAATAACGCGGTGTCGCAGATTTTCATTGATGCGCAGCAGTCTTATTTCCACTTTGAATATCGCCAGACGCGCCCGGTGCTGGACCTGGGGCGTTACCCAAGACCGATGTACAACCAGCGTATTGCTGAAGGGCCGGAAGTGATGTACATGGTGCTGCCCGCTAACCCCAGCGCGGACGATTACCAGACGGCGGTCGGGCTGGCGGCAGGGTTGGGGCGCTTGACCTTCAACGCGCTGCGTATCGAGGTCGCCACTGCCGATCAACTCCCGGCGGAGGTACGCGCCACGCACAACCTGATGCTGATCGGTGAAATCGGCCAGCACGCCCTGATTGATTCGTACTATGCCCGCGACCTGTTCCCGTCCAAACTCGACGGACAGCAGCTTGTCGTTGATGGACTGTCGATTGCTGCAGATGAGGGCGTGGTGCAGTTGATCGAACATCCTGACGATGAGCGATTCGCGGTGATGGCGATCACCGGGCAGAGCGCCGAAGCCGTGCGCAAAGCAGGGCAGGCGATGGCGGGCCGGCCTTCGATCATGGGCATTAGCGGTCCGATTGCTGTCGTCGCGGAAACGCGCACGCTGGATCGCCCGCCGGTGGGGTTCACGCTGGAAACCGAGTTCACGTTCGAGGAACTGGGATACTCGCAGATTAACCTGGGTGGCTACGGCCTTTCCACCAGCCGGGTGAACTTCTATATGCCCGCCGGGTATACGCTGACGGATGACGCTTACCTGGAACTGCGCTTCAATTACGCCGGTCTGCTGGAAGATACGCGCTCCACGCTGGCCGTACTGCTCAATAACGATACGCCGGTCATCAGCAGTTTCTTGGACCTGCGCTCAGGGACGGGCGGCGATCCAGGCGATCTCTCGGCGGGGCCGTTCACCCTGCGCGCGCCGATTCCCCGGACCGGCATCAACCCCGGTGCTACCAACAACTTAATTATCGCCATCAACGTATCCGGTGACTGGAACTGCTATCCGCCGGATGCGGACACCGGTTGGGTCACGATCCTGGGTGACAGCAAGCTCGGCCTCATGCGCGAACCGCTTCAGGTCGATACAACGAACATGCTGGTGGCCGACTTCCCGGCCCCCTTCAATGACCAGTATAACCTTCAGGATGTGTGGGTATCCCTGTCCGCGAATCCCACTATGGCGGAAGTGAGCCAGGCCATGCAGGTTATGTCCCGCCTGGCGTCGCAGGTATCCGGCGGGGACTCGTTTGTGCCGCGTGTCAGCGTGGGGGACCTGCCCGAAGGGATCGATCTCTCGCAATATGACTTCATGATCTTCGGGCGCAACACGACGAATCCCTTCATGGCGTCCTTGAATGACAGCCTGCCGCAGCCCTTTGTCGAAAACAGCGACGAGGTGCTGCAAATTCTGGATGATGTGGTTTACCGTATGCCGTTCGGTTACGAGATCGGCCTGCTGCAAGTCCTGCCTTCGCCCTGGAACCCCGACCGGACAATCCTGGTGATCTCCGGGACCGGGCCGACAGGGCAGGCGGATGCCGCCGCCGCATTCAGCGAATACCGCTTCGGCGCGTTTGGCCTGGGTGGGGATGTGGTGTTCATCAGCGGTACGTCGTCTTCGCCCGTTAATACGCGCGAATACGAAGAAGCCGCCGAGATTGTCGAGGCGTTGGAGTATCTCCAGGCTGAGGCGACTGAAATGGCGGCCTTCACCGCCACGCCCTTACCAACCGAAACGGGAACGCCAGAGCCAACTTCGATGTTGGCGTTGTCGCTGACCCCGGCTCCCCCGGAAACCGCGACCGCGACCCTGACTCCGGGGCCGACGTTTACCTATACTCCGGCCTTTACCCTGACTCCCACGCCGATCACGCCGACCCCCGTGCCGACCTTCACACCGCTGCCCGAAGAAGCGATTGGCGGGGAAACTCTGGAACTGCCGAGCTGGTTCTTCTTGCTCGTGGGCGTGGCCGGGATTGTCGTGCTGGCGACGCTGATTTTCGCGCTGCTGCGGTTGCGGGGTGGGTCGCGCACGTAAGTTGATGTAATCATTGTCGAGCAGTACAATAGTACTGTAACGGCAGTTGGATATGTGGGCGGGGGCATTTTACGGTGCGCCCGCCCTGTCAGAATGTTAATCCGCTGCGGGTTGCGCTTGTGCCCGGTCAGCGGTTTCTTTTCGGCTGCTTCTGCGCCAGGGGGTCCCGGTGGCGAAACGTTCTTATCGTGTACTGCTGGTCGATATCGCGCAAAGTTTCGGCGGGGCGGAGGTCCGCACGCTGACGCAGGCGCGCACATTGCAGCAGGCGGTCGCGGCCTGCGCCACTGTGACGCTGTCCGGCAGCCAGCTTCACCAGCGCCTTGAAGCGGAAAACCTGCCGTGCATTCCGCTGGCTATCGGGCGCGGCGATCCCCGCCTGGTTCTGGCGTTGCGCCGCATCATCCGCGCGGGTGGATTCACTGTGGTTGACGCACATAACGTACAATCGATCCTGTGGGCGCACCTGGCCGCAGTCCTGGCGCGCGCGCCGGGCCGTGTCGCCACGATCCACAGCGATTACGGCGCGGAATACAGCGGCGTTAAGGGGCGGCTCTACGAAGGCGTCTTGCGCCTGGATCGCCTGTTGGCGCGCGAGTTCATCAACGTGACCGAGGTCTTGCAGACCAAAGCCGAACGGCAGGGTTTCGCCGACCGCTGCACGCTGATTCACAACGCCGTGCCGGTCGCCGATGAACCCTGGTCCGGCTCGGACCCGGTCTTACGCGCTGCGTTTGGCTTCGAACCGGGCGACGTGGTGGCCGGGATCATTGCGCGTCTCAAGCCGGT
>CAZMNL010000115.1:319-8172 GCA_964567525.1 uncultured Anaerolineaceae bacterium | reverse complement strand
GTGAGCGGCTGGCTCGCGTTCCGGCGGGGCGAGATCGTGCCGTGGCACTACAGGTAACCCTCAACAATCCTGACCAGTTCACGCGCGCGGTGGCGGAAGGTGTGTTCCTTCAGGAAGCGCTCGCGCGCCGCCTGTCCCATGCGGCGGCGGGCCTCGTCGTGTTCCAACAGCCACTTGATGCGCTCGTGCGCTTCTTCGGCGCTGTGTACGACGATCAGTTCCTTCTCCGGCTCGAACCAGGTTTCGATACCCTCATACGGATTGCACACCATACACGCACCCAACGACGCCAGCTCAAACGGGCGCGAGCTGGACGAGGCGAATACCGAGGCGTGCGCCTTGCGCGTGATCACGAGGTTGATCTTGCTGCGGCAGGCATACTCGCGCAGCTTGCTAAACGAGAGATACGGCAGCATCTCCGCATTGCCCAGGTAGCCGAGCCGCGTCCCGCGCACGGCGAACCGGGCCTCCGGCAGCGCGAGACTGGGATCGCGCACCATCGCGTCGATCCACTCCGCGCGATATTCGCGCCCGTGTCCATAGAAAAAGCCGTCGATATCCTGCGGCACATCCACCGGGATGAACAGGTCCTCATCCGCGCCGTAAAACAGTGTGTGGACTTCGCGCGCACCGAGATCACGCAAGCCCTGTTTGCCGCCCTCGCTGTTGGAGATAAACGCGGTGAACTCGCTGAGGTCCGCGCCCTGGTAAATGCGAAAACCGGTGGCAAACCCCATGAAGTTCGGCAGGCTGGCGGGCACGTCGCCGTCATAGAAAAAGACCGGCTTGTTATGGCGCGCGATGACGTGCTGCGCCACGCCAGGGATGTGGTTCAGCGGCACGGTGATCATGATCACCGCGTCGATGTCCGGCTGTTCGCTGATGATGCGGTCAATGTGCCGCCGCCACTGCGGAGCGATCACCGTCTGGGCCATCTGGCGCACGGCCTTGTCGGAGAGACTTTCGTCTTCAAGCTGCGTCCCAACGGCCTGGGTCTGCTGCTGGCCGGTGAAACGCCGCACCGTGTCGCGCACCAGCTTAAATGTGTCCCCTTCGAGCTTGGTGGGGTTTGGCGCAGCCCGCCACCAGGGAGACTCAATCGCCGGTCCCTGGTACGGGGTGGCGATCACGTCCGCGCCTACCTCGTACAACGCCTTGAGAAGCTGCCACCACGCGGGAGTCGCGCTGAACGGCTGTCGCAGGTCCAACGATGAGACAATCACAAGTAGTTTCATAAAAATCAGTCCCCGTTCACCGGCACAAACCCGGATTCGGTCAGCCATGCCGCGAGCGCCTGCGCGGTCAGGGTGTGGCCCTCCGGCGTAAAGTGCCCGTCGATGGCAAAGTATAAGCGTGTGTCGCTGTCGCGCGCCGCATCCTGGTGAAACGCGCTAAACGCATCCAGCAGGTTGAGCGCCGCGATATCGCGTTCCGCCAGCAGCGCCAGCACAGTATCCGTCGGGCGCAGGCGGTCCAACTGCGCCGGGTCAAGTTCGGGCAGGCGGTCCAGCATGGCGCGCCAATCGTCATCATAAAGCTGCCGCCGGTCCGGGATGACGAACACCGCAAACTGTGCCCCGTCCGCCGTGACCGCGCCCTGCAAGCGGTCCAGCGCCAGCCCGGTCACAGCCCAGCCCGCCGACCATACATCGTCAGGCGGCAGGTACACGCCCGCCGGGACGCGCAGCGCCCGCGCCGTGATGCTCTCCGACCCGCCGACCTCGACGCGCTCCGGCGTGTTCGTCTCCGCGAAGGCATCCGACAGCGTATGCACGAGATAGACATTATGCCGCAGCCAGCTTAAAACACGCCGCCGTGCCGCCAGTCCTGGCTGGTGCAGCGTGTCGCCGGTATCCAGGTACGGAAAATCGACGGTATCGACATCATTCCACGCTTTGATCAGCGGTGCGTGGTTATCAACCACATCGTTTCCCGCGTAAAAACCGAGCAGCACCAGGTCGGGATCGTAGCGGCGGCCCTCTTCCCGGTAATACAGGTATTCCTGCGTCGTGCCGAGTCCGAAATGCCCGGCGTTGATCACGTCCACCGTCACGCCGTCCGGCGCGGCGGCGGTCAACTGCGCCGCCAACTGCCGCGCGAAATTCTGCGCCAGCGGTACTTCGCGCGCCTGCCCGTAGGAGTCTGACAGGATCAACACGCGGAAAGTGTGCGCGGGTTTGGCAAGCGGACGCTCAATATCGTGCAGGCCGCGCCGGTTGTTTTTTACACGATTTTCAAACTCGCCGCTCACGCTGGCATAAGTATACTCTTGATGGGGCCGGAGTTCATAACCCACGCGCGCGCTGAAATCCTGCGCCCACAGCGGCAGGGGCGCGAAGCCGAGCGCCGCGCGCCCGGCGATCTCGATCAGCGCCAGCGCCATCAGGACGCCGAACCCCAGCGCGAGCGCCCGCCCCAGGCACGCCACACGCGCGGAACGTGAAGGGGAGTGGGCAGGGGTCGCAAGCCGTTTTTCAGTCGAATCGTGCATCGTGTCCGTCTCGTAAAGCGGGTTCTGCCCGGCAGCGGCGCTGAACCCGCGCGCGTTCGTAAATGGCGAGCATGTCGCGGGTCTGGTTCTCCAGCGAAAACCGGTTTTTGATATGTGCGCGCCCTGCCTGTCCCATGCGCGCGCGCAGATCGTGATCGGTGAGCAGACGCACCAGCCGGTCCGCAAGCATATCGATATTGTACGGGTTGACGATAAAGCCGGTTTCGCCGTCGATCACGGCTTCCGGCGCGCCACCGAAACACGTCGTTACCGGGGGCGCGCCCGCCGCCATGCCTTCGAGATTCACGGTCGGGAACGAATCAAAGCATACCGACGGCGTCGCCACCACGTCCGCCAGGTGGTAAGCGGTCGCCAGTTCGGACGCTTCCAGCCAGCCACCGAGGACGATCACGTTCGCCAGGTCGGGGTTATCGGCGATCACCTGCCGCGCGTAGTCGTCCGAGCGTGAGAGCACCAGCAGCGCCACATCCGGCACGGTGCGCTTGATCCGGCGCAGCGCCGCGAACAACTGGATATCACCTTTTGCGTGGTTCAGCCGCCCGCCAAACAGGATCACGCGCCGCCCGTACAGGTTGAAACGCTGGCGCAGCACATCGACACCTGTCGGCGGCACGTCAAACAGGACCGGGTCGATGCCGTTATGCACCACCTCGAAGGCCGGCAGGTCGTTGGCTTCCAGCGCGTCCTTGAGTGCCTGGCTGACCGCGACACGCGCATCCACGTAGTAACGCATCGTGTGCCGGATCGAGAGATTGCGCGCCGGGTTCCAGCGCAGCCGCATCTGCCGCCAGTTGTACCCGAACGGCAGCCGGTAATCGAACCCGTTGCACTGCGCCGGGTTCGCCGGATCGATGAAGTGTGTCAGCTTGGTATAGGCAAAGGGCATCACATCATGCGCGGTGAAGACCGTCGCCGCGCACGCAAAACGCCCGATCACGAGACTATGATAACCGAGGTGATAATGGACGTTGTGCGCGTGGACGATATCGGGCTTGAGTTCGCGCAGCAGCCGGTTTAGCGGTGCGACGGTCTGCGGGTTCAACAGCCCAAACCACGCCTTCCAACGCTCATGGTACTGGGAATGCAGCAAATGCACCGGCAGACCTTGCCGGGTTTCCTGGCGCGCGGGGCCGCCCGTAGCGGTGACGAACGTCACGCGATGCCCGGCAGCCGTCAAGCCGTGCCCAAGCTGCCAGGCGATGCGGCCCGCACCCCCCGGACTCTCCGGCGGCAGCGAGTCATTCAAAATCACAATATGCATTGGGATGATCTCTACGCGCAAACGAATACCGAAACACGCCTAAGCATAACACACAGGGGGAAGGTCAGGCCAAAACCTGACGGTACAACGCGACCATGTGCGCCGCCACCTGGGACCAGTCCTGCGTCTGCGCATACGCGCGCCCAGCAGCGCCCAACCGCGCCCGCAGATCAGCATCCGTCAGCACGCGCGTGATCGCGTCCGCCAATGTAATTGCGTCATTTTGCGGGACCAGCAGCCCGGTTTCACCATCGATCACGGCTTCCGCGACTCCGCTGCCGTGCGTGCCGATCACGGGCAAACCGGCAGCGCTGGCTTCCAGGAACACCAGCCCAAAACCCTCGAACCGTTCGCCCACGTTCAGCGAGGGCAGCACGAACACGTCCGCGTGTTGGTACCAGCCGCGCAGGTCATCGTCACCGATCATGCCGAGCAGATGCACCGCGTCACCGAGGCCCAGGTCCGCGATCTGGCGTTCGACCAGCGCGAGATAGTGTAAATCATCCTGCCGCCCGGTGATCACAAGCTGCGCATCCGGCACGTGCTGGCGCACCTTGTCCAGCGCGTCGATCAGCAGGTGCGTGCCCTTGCGCTGCTTGATGCCGCCCGTCGCCAGGATCGTTGGGACGTGTTTGCGCGGTGCGGGCGCGGGAGCCTGAAACCGGGCGGCGTGTACCCCGTTACGGATCACGGTCAGGGCGGCATCCGGCAGCGTGGCCCGCACACGTGCGGCGGTGTAGTCGCTGACCGCGACCAGGTGCGCGCGGCGGTAGGCGCGGCGGTAAAGCATCCCGACGCCGGGACGGTGGACGGTCTGCGGCACATACGTGCCATGCGCCGTGATCACCAGCGGGCGCGAGTCCGCCGTCCACGCGCCCAGTAAACTGTACGGCTCCGCGACGACGTGCAGCAGGTCGCAGTCGTGAATCGCGCGGCATACCGCCCGGCGCGCCAGCACAGAGCGCAGCACAAACGCGCGCGTCGGCGGCACCAGGTGCGGCAGCACCGGGCGCACATCGGCCAGCGGCAGGCTTGCCGGGTCCAGGTCCGCGCCCGTCTGTGTACTCGCCTGGGTCAGCGCGACCACGTGTACGCCCTGATCGATGAGCGCCGTCGCCAGTTCCAGCGCGTAACGCGCCCAACCATAGCCGGGGGCCACTTCCGGCGTCAGTAATGCCACCCGCATAATGTCAATTCCCTTCCACAAAATCCCGGATCGCGGCGGCGCGCGCCGCCCAGGTATGGCACGCCATCACCCGGTCATAGGCGCGGGCCGCGAGCGACTCGCGCAGCGCCGGATCGTCGCGCAGCCGCGCAATCGCCGCACTCAGCGCCGCCACATCACCGGGCGGGACCAGCAGCGCGGACTCGCCATCCGTGAGCACTTCCGCGAAGCCCGGCAAATCTGAAGCGACAATCGCGCGCCGCGCCGCCATGTATTCGAACAGCTTGATCGGGGAGGTGTAATAGGCGAACTGCTCGGTCCAGGGGTGCGGCATGGCGCACACGTCAAACGCGCTGAGATACAGCGGCACATCCCCCGGCGGGACCTGCCCCGCCGCCAGAAACCGCGACTCCGGCAGCCCGGCGGCGATCCAGCAGCGGCGGAGTTCGCTCACCGCGTCACCCGGCCCACCCACGATGGCGAGGTACGCGCCCGGCGCGTTTTGCAGTGCCGCCACCAACGGCCCGACGCCCTTATCCATGCCGAGCATACGCAGCCGCCCGGCCCATCCCACGATGAACGCATCCGGGGGCCAGCCGATCTGTGACCGCGCCGCCGCCTGGTCGGGCACATCGGCGAAGCGCGCCGCGCGCACGCCATCATGCGCCACCAGCACGCGCCCCGCACCGAGATCGCGCATCTTCTGCGCGAGGTGCGCCGTGATCGGCACGATGAACGCACGCCGCACCACGTACCCCTGCAAGCGCCGCCCGATCCGCGAACCGTTGACCTGGTGCGGTTCGTAGACCAGTTTCGCGCGCCGCCACAACAGCGGGCGCAGCAGCGTCAGCGCCACCGCGACAAATGTATCGCGCGTGTAGAGCACCTCCGCGCGCTTGAACGGCAGCCACAGCGCCAGCGCCAGCACAAACGTGAGCGTCTGCGCCAGAAATGCGACGTGATAACGCGGGAACAGCGGGAACAGGTCCAGGCACGGCAGGCGGTGGAACGCGAAATTCTGCGCCACGCCGTAATGATCCCACAACGACGTGACGCGCTGCATCTGCGGCGTGTTGATACGGCGCGGCGCGGCCAGCATCACCGTGTATCCAGCGTCTGCGAGCGCCTCACAGTTCTGTACGATCTGCAAGCCGTGCGCTTTTTCGGTGGGCAGACGGTTGTTGGCGAGATAAACCAGGCGGGCAGTCATACGCGCTAACCGCGCCGCGTGCCGCCCTGCGACACGCGAAACATCAGGTGTACCAGCCGGTCCATCATCACGCCGAGCGAATGCTGTTCGATCACGCGATCGCGCAGTTCGCACCCAATCTCCGCGCGCTCATACGGGGCCAGCGCCAATACTTCCGCCAGCCGTTCCGCGAGTCCCTCGTCGCCCTCTTCTTCGGGCACATACAGCAGGCCGGCATATTCCGCGAGCAGCGGCAAAAATGCGGGGTTGCTGGTCAGCAGCGGTTTGGCGGCCAGCATCGCCTCCAGCCCGGCCTTGTCGAACGATCCCGCGTAGGTCAGGTTGACGGCGACGGCGCACGCTTGCAGCCGCGCGCCCACTTCGGCATGGGGCAGCGGCCCGGTGAACACCACCGGCGGAACCGGATCCAGGTAGCGCGCCATCAGTTCGAGATCGCCGGGGTAGTCCGGCTCGCCTTCGACCGGGCCACCGATCAACTGCACCTGGAACATGCCCACGTCCATCCGCCCGACAACCTGCGCCGCCGCGCGCAGCAGCCAATCCTGCCGCTTGACGCGCGCCAGCCGCCCAACCAGCACCACGGTCGGGGGGTGCAGTTCGGTTTCGGCGGCGTGGAAATTATGCGTATCAATGCCGTGCCCCATCACGTAGACTTTTTCGCTCTCCAGCGGAAAGCTGCTCTCCGACGCGGTGACGATGTGCGTAGCGAGCGCGTGGGCGGCGTGCAGTTCGGGGTGATCGTGCCACTGCGTATACCACAGCAGCAGCGGCTTACGCTGTAAGCGCGTCCAGGGCGCGGCAAACAGCACGTAACGCGGGATCATGTGGCAGAAGACGCCGTCCGCCTCCGGAACCAGCGCGCGCAAATACTGCGTCAGACGCCATGCCTGCTCGCGGCGGCCCTTGCCGACTTCCTTCCCCATGCTGTGTACGCGCACGTTCTCCGGCAGGTCGGGGTTGGCGGTTTCCTGGCAGATCACGTCCAGAAATTCGAGCCGCGCCGCCAAAGCCTCGATCCAGCGCATCACAAAGCCCATGCGGTCATCGGCGGGATCAAGTTTGCGTGTAATCATGATCCAACGCATTGTCAACGCTCCCTGGCAGCCCGGTAGGTGGCATGGAAGGACTGGACGATGCGATCAAGCTGCCGTTCGTAATTATACCGCACCAGGACATCACGCTGCCCGGCGGCTCCCATCGCGCGCGCGCGGTCGGGATCGTCCAGCAGCGCACCAATTACAGCGGCGAGCGCGCCCGGCGTGTGATCGGTCAGCAGGCCGGTTTCGCCGTGCCGCACGACCTCGCCCGCACCCAGGTGATCAGTGCTGGCAACCGGCGTCCCGGCGGCGAGCGCTTCCATCAGCACTTTAGGCACACCCTCATAGCGCGAGCTGTGCGCGTACACGTCGGCAAGCTGGTAATACGCGGGCAGATCGTCATGATCGACACGCCCCGGCAGGATCACGCCCGCTGACTCGGCGCGCGCGGTGAACTGCGGGCGCGCCCGGAAGTCCCCGACCATCACCAGCCGCGCGGCGGGACGCTCGCGGCGCAGAGTTTCGTAAGCCGCCAGCAGCAGTTCAACGTGTTTGAACGCCGCCGGGAACCCGATCCACACGATCACGGGTGCGTCCGGCGCGATGCCGAGTGCCGCGCGCAGCGCCGCGAGCCGTTCCACGCCCACCGGACGGGCGAAGATTTCGAC